>JAAYXX010000163.1 GCA_012515695.1 Chloroflexota bacterium | reverse complement strand
GCCCTGCCGCTAGACGGCGACACGGTAGACCTGGAGGGCGCGATAGATTTGCGCTCCCACGTATTGGCGCGCTGCGTCTACTGGGTTGCGCCGCAAGCCCCACAGCCGCAAGGTCGCTGGCTGGTGGCCGCCTTTGTGCGGCGTTTCATGGATACCTGGGAGTTTAGCAGCATGCGGCGGCGCAACGTCAACATCATGAACCGGCGGGCGTTGCAGCGCTTTATCCAGGTGACACACGAGCGTTACGCGGCAGAGCTGGGGCCGCTGCTGGGCCAGATAGAGGCTATCTTTACCGACGAGCCGCAGCTTGGCACGGTGAGCTATTGGACTGCACCTCCCGGCCCGCCTACGCTCCCCTGGTGTGACGAGCTATCCGGGTGGTTCCGGCAGCGCAAAGGGTACGCGCTGGAACAGGCGCTCCCCGCGCTGGTGCGCGATGCCGGGCCGCGCACGCCCCATATCCGCTTTGACTTTTGGGATACCGTCTCTGATCTGGTGGCCGAGTGCTACTTTGGTCAGCTTCAGGATTGGTGTCACGCTCACGGCGTCCAGGCCACGGGGCATTTGTTGCTGGAAGAGTCTCTGGTGCTGCAAACTGGCTTTAGCGGCAGCCTGATCAAGGATTGGCGGCGCATGGACCTGCCCGGCATTGACCTGCTGGGCTGTCGGGTGGGCGAGACCATGCCCGACGGTTGGGGCGGTTCCTACGTCAACAAGCTGATCGGCTCGTTGAGCCACCTGTACGGCAAAACGGGCAACATGTCCGAGACATACGCCTTGGCTCAGCCGGACACCACCGAAGAAGCGGTGATGGGGGTGGCCGCGTGGCAGGCGGTGCTGGGCGTGACCCAGTTGACCACATATACCGTCACCTCCCTGTTCGATACCGACGCCCACGCCCGCTTTAACCCGGTGATCGGGCGGCTGATGCTGGGCTGCACGCGGGGCGCGCACGTGGCTGACGTGGCCGTGTTGCTGCCCGAAGCGGCGCTCTGGTCGCAATATGTCCCGCCCACGCTGAATTTCTCCCATTTCCGCGAGGAGAACGCCGAGGCCAACGCCATTGACCGGGCCTGGATAGACATGGGCGAGGCATTGCTGGCGGGCCAGCGTGATTTCGACTATGTTACCGAAGACCTGTTGCAGGGTGGGACGGTAGCCGATGGGCGATGGGCCATTGCCGGGGAGCGGTTCCGCGTGCTGGTTTTGCCGCGTGTGGTGATGTTGCGGCGTCAAACCGCCGAGGCCATCAGCCGCTTTGTGGAGGCGGGCGGCCAGGTGGTGATCGTCGGGGCGCGGCCAGAGCGGTGGACCGTGGCCGACTCGGCGACGGCGGCGGCGCGTTGGGTCGAGGCGCTGCTACGAGATACGCCACGCTCTGGTGATGGGCGGGCGGTGTTTGTGCAAGAGCCGGGTGACGAGTTGTCGCGCCTGCTGGATAGCTGGCTGCCCGCCGACCTCACCTGGGAGCCGCGCTCGCCCGACGTGCTGTATCAGCATCGGCGCACAGCCGACCAGCAGGTCTACTTTGTGTTCAACAAGAGCAGCGCGCCATTATCCGGCGCGGTGACGGTGAACGCCGTCGGCCCCGTGGAAGCGTGGGACCCGTGGACGGGCAGCCGCGCCCCGGTCGCGGGCGAGGTGGCGGACGGGCGAACCCGGCTGCCCCTGACGTTGGGCGCGTGGCGGGGGGTGTTCCTGGTATTCCAGCAGTAGAGCCAACGCGGGCATGTACACGGAACAAGACCTTCCGTGAGATCGAGGAAAGACACAACATCTTTTAATGGATATTTACTTGGGTAACTTATGTGCCATATCGTGGGCAGTTGAAACTGCACCAACCAGTGCAAAGCCGCCCTTCGGCGGCTACAGGTGAACCTGCGAAGGCAGGCGCGCCAACTTGTTGGCGATTGCAACGGTTGCCGCGATTTCAATCGCCCATCCTAGTGGCTGTTGCCGAACCATTTTATCAAGTTCAACAATGGAGGACATCATGGAACTGACCATAGGTTGCCTTACCCGACCGTATGGGACGCTGCTGCCGTTTGCCGAGATGTGCCAGCACATTGCGGCGGCGGGGTATACGGATGTTGGCCTTGGCGTGGGCGTTGTCACCTCCGAGAGCACGCGGGAGCAAGTGCTGGCTGTGCGTCAGGCGGCGCTGGATGCAGGGGTGGCCCCTTCCATGCTGCTGGCTGGTAGCAAAATCGCCGAGGGCCTGGAAAAAGCCGAGGAGGACTATGCCCGGCTGATTGACAACACCGCTCTGGTGGGGGCCAGGTGGATTCTGGAACTGGGCACCAATCGCCACGATCTGCGCGCCGACTATATTGAGCTGATGCGGCGCATGTCTCCACGGGCCGAGCAGGCGGGGGTTGGCATCACCATGAAGCCGCACGGCGGCATCACCCTGACCGCGCAGGACTTGTTAGACATCCACGGGCAGGTGAATCACCCGGCGTTTGGCATCTGCTACGATCCGGGCAACATCATCTACTACACCAAGGGGGAAATGCGCCCGGAAACCGGCCTGGACGCCATCGCCCCGCTGGTAACGACGGGCATTATCAAGGACTGCAAGCTGGAAAACGGCGAGCCGGATGTGATGATTACGCCGGGCGAGGGGCTGGTGGATTTTCGCGCTGTGCTGGCCGGGCTGGTGCAGGGGGGATTCCGTGGGCCGCTGTACCTGGAATGCGTGGGCGGCAAGACCGTCGCCGAGATTGACGCCGATATTCGCCGGACGCTGCCGTTTGTGCGCGGGATTCTGGCGAGCCTGTGAAGGTGGCAGACACGATGACATTGCAGAACAAAACTCTGGGGTTCATCGGGCTGGGCAGCATGGGCGGCGGGATCGCCGTCAACCTGGTCAAGGCGGGGTATGACGTGGTGGGGTACGACCTGCGCCCGGAGGCCGTGCAGCGGTTCGTGGAGCATGGCGGGCGCGCCGGGGAAAGCAGCGAGTCCCTTGTCGATACCTATGAGTATATCCTGACCTGCGTGGAGGGGAAGGACTCGATCCGGCTGGCCGACGAGGTGTTGTTGCCTCGCGCGCGGGCAGGCCAGACGTTCATTGACCACAGCACCGTGCCCTGCCCGCAGACGCGCCGCATCGGGGCGGCCTTTATCGCCAAGGGGTGCCGCTACCTGGACGCGCCCATCAGCGGCGGGACGGTGAACGCCTGGGCCGGGAGGCTGCGCCTGTTCGTGGGCGGCGACAAGGCCACGGCGGAAGAGTGCTGGCCGCTGTTCGAGGCGGCGGGTAACCCGGAGAAGGTGGTCTATTGCGGGGAGCGCATCGGCGACGGGCAGGTCGCCAAGGTCGTGCAGCAGTTGACGGTGCGCTGGCCCGACGTGGCCCGCATGGAGGTGATGGTCTTTGGGCTGCGGGGCGGCATTGACCTGGAGACCGTCATGCGGGCGCTGGACGTAGACCCCGCTTCGGACGACCCATACGCGCAGCTATACCGGGCCATCAAAGCGGGCAAGACGGACGACCTGTCGGCGCTGTTTTCCGAGTGGGCCTATTTCCTGGAGGAAGCCGAGGACAAGGGGTTCCGCGTGCCCATGCTCGAGGCGATGTACGAGTTCATGAAAGATGCCCCGCTGGTGAGCAAGGACCCGCTGGGGCGGCCCATGCCCTCCATCTGGAACGAATTGATGAAGGCGAAACGAGAATAGGCCGGTTCCAGAACTTTACTTGTTGGAGAGTTGGCATAGAATGCAGTGGACGCCAGCATTGCCCGCTCTCCTGGCGGTCGTTGACGGTCTTTGGCGATAGCGCCGGACCAGCGCGAGAGCAGGAGGCGCCTGTAGTCTCTCCCCGCTCACAGTGGGCAGGGAGCATCGTGGTGCATCAACTAGCGTACAATCAAGGGAGTCCACAATGAAGATCACCGACATCAAGTGCTACGTGATTCCGTACGAGGGCAAGGCGCCGACGTTCCACTGGCGCAAGGGGTTACGTATCCCTGACTTTACGGGGCACACCATGTACAGCGGTGTGCTGCGGGTGGATACCGACGAGGGGATCACCGGCCACGCGGGCGGGCCGGGTTTTCGCCTGGCGGACATTGTCGTGGGCTACTACAAGCCGGAATTCATGGGCCTGAACCCCTTGAATACCGAAGACCTCTGGCATCGGCAATGGGAGCTGCGGCGGCTGGGCGTGCCCGAAGTGGGCATCATGGATCGGGCCTGCTGGGATATCAAGAGCCAGAAGGCGGGGCTGCCCGTCTACCAACTGCTGGGCGGCAACGACCCGAAAGTGCCCTGCTACGCTTCCACCGTCACTTGGGACTCGATGGACGAGTACGAGCGACATATCAAAGAGTGTGTGGACGAGGGCTTTTTCGCGTTCAAGCTGCACGGCACTGGCGACGCCAAATTCGACGCCAAGCTGTCCAAGAACCTGCGCAAGTGGGTGGGCGATGACGCGGACCTGATGTTCGACGCGTCAGACGGCTGGGATTATGTGACGGCGCTCTGGTTTGGGCGGCAGTTGGAAGAGGCCAATTTCCTGTGGCTGGAAGAGCCGATGCGCGAGTATGACCTGCCCTCCTATGCCGAGTTGTGCGCCGCGCTGGATATCCCCATCCTGGGGGCGGAGACCTGCGAGGGGGCGCACTGGAATATGGCTACGTGGATCCAGATGCGGGCGCTGGATATGGTGCGTGTGAGCACGGCCAAGGGCGGCTATACGGGTGCCATCAAGGTGGCCCATCTGGCGGAATCGTTTGGCATGCGGGCGCAGGTCCACGGCTATGACCCGCACCTGTGCGCGGGCATCGTGAACAACGACTATGCCGAAATCCTGGTGATCAACACCGAGCAGATCAAGGAGCTGAAGAACGATCCTCAGCATCCGGTGATTGACGGGTATGTCACCACCTCTGACGAGCCGGGGCTGGGGCAGCATCCCGACTGGGACGAGTTGGAAAAGCGGGCGGTGCTGGTCGTCTAGTCGAGCAACGCCGGGCGCGAAACGATAGACAAAAGCGCGGGGCGGTTGCCATCCTTCCTGGCTGTGTTACCATTGAGGGCCGGGTGAGCAAAGGGGGCAACCGCCCCGCCTATCCATACCCAGGCGACCACTTGCTCCGCCACGTTTTTACGTATGACTTACGCCAAAACAGTGCCTTGCGTCCATCCGCCGGGTGACACGGCGCGGCTGATGCGTTTGCCTCTTGTGCTGGCCCCTGGATGATGATAAACTCACCGCGCTTGGGGCCATTCAACACACTCACCCTCTGCAGAAAGGCATGTACCTCTATGACGCGGCGCACTGTACCTGCGATGCATCTTGTGCGATGGATTTCCCTGCTGTTGTTGCTGGCACTGGTGGGCAGCGTATTGCCCATTAGCGCTTCTTCGCCTCCGGCTTCCCCGCCGCCCCCTGCTCTGGAGCTGGCTGCGGCTAATGTGGACCTGCTGTCGGCGCCTGTCCTGTTGGATGAGGCCACGCCAAGCGCGCTCAAGCACCCCAAGCTGGACAGCGCGCTGGTTCGGCTGGCGCAGGTGGCGGAAGAGTCGCCCGAACGGGCTGTGGGACTGGCCGCCGCCCAGCTTTTGCGGGTGAGCGAGGGCCGCGTGCAGACCCAGGTTACCACGTCTGCCGACAGGCTCAAGCGCGCTGTCCAGGCCATCACCGAGGCCGGAGGCGTTGTAACCAAGGTGGGCTATCAGGACACGTTGATTCAGGCATGGCTGCCGGTGGACGCGCTGGAGAGAGTGGCCGCCAGCCCCGATGTGTTGTCTATTCGCAGGCCAATGGAGTTTGCGACGCTGGGGGAGGTGAACCCGAGCGCCTTGACCAGCGAGGGCTTGTGGGCGATGAACGCCCATGTCTGGCATGCGGCAGGCTATCGCGGGGCGGGCGTCAAGATCGGCATCATTGACGGCGGGTTCCTGGGCTATTCGGCGTTGCGCGGCACCGAGTTGCCCGCCGCGATAACGGTCAAGACGTTTGTGGACGGCGAGACCGACGATAAAGTAGACGGGTCAAGCCCCCACGGCACAGCTTGCGCCGAGATCATCCACGATATCGCCCCGGATGCTACCCTTTATCTCGCCAAGATCAACACAGATATAGACCTGGAGCAGGCGGCCAACTGGCTGCTGGCTCAGGGGGTGGACATTGTCTCCGTCTCGCTCGGCTGGTTCCACGAGGCGGGAGATGGCACGGGCTATCTGTCCAGCATTATCGCGGGCGTGCGGTCTGCGGGCGTCCTCTGGGTGAACGCAGCGGGCAACGAGCGCGAGAGTCACTGGCGGGGCCTGTTCACCGATACCGACGGCAACGGGTTTCAGGATTTCAACCTCGACGGCGCCCCCTATCCCGTGAACTTTTTTGGGCCGGGTGATGGCCGGGTGTACCTGATTCCCGCCGGGACGTATCTGCGCGTCATCGCGCGCTGGAGCGATTGGGAGAACGTTGACCAGGACCTCGACCTGCACATGGTGCGGTTGAACCCATCAACTAACAACTGGGATTTTATCGCGTCTAGCATGGCTGCCCAGAGCGGCCAGTATGGGCAAAAGCCCTTGGAAGTGGTTGAAACTATGACCACCGGCGGAAGTACGGCATACGGTGTCGTTATTCAGCGATATGGGACTGTGCGCGACGTGAACATTGATCTGTTCATTGCGAATGGCTCTTGGCCGTTCCATGATACGGTGCATGACCACAGTCTTACCCTCCCCGGCGATAGTCCGTATGCGCTGACGGTGGCGGCGCTGGACGTGGACGCGCCCTATCTACAAGAGAGCTATAGCTC
>JAAYXX010000020.1 GCA_012515695.1 Chloroflexota bacterium | reverse complement strand
GGATCACGCGCCCAAGTATGTCTTTAGGATTTGCCACGGGCGACCGAGTGCGCCGACCGTGCCGGGCCGCTATCAGATACAGACCAAGATGCCGATGGCATACGGCTCCCAGTGGGATCTCGATATGCCGTATTGGCTGGGTATATACTATGCAGGCGGTTCGGAAAACGGCTTTCACGCGCTGCCAATTCTCAGCAACGGGCAGATTCTGTGGAGCGGCGCTCTGGGAACTCGGTGTTCCTTTGGCTGTATCGTACTGGATACTGAAGATGCCAAGACGTTGTACGATTGGGCAGAGTTGGGGACAGTCGTCATTGTGACCCAGTAGCAGTATCCTGAACAAGCTCGACCCTGAGCATATAGATATCGTGTTGATACCATTATCCTAACGAGAGGTAATAGCGCATGAGTTCTCTTTCGCAAGGTAGCCCCCAGGTGAGTTGGCTGGATGAAGAATTGCGTAAGGAAAAAGCGGTTGTTGTTGAATTGCGCGAGCGCATTGACAAGCAGAACGTGGTCATGGCCGACCAGGCCCAGAGAATCTTGTCTCTAGAGGATCGGCTAGCCAAGCTACAGAATCAATTGCTGCGCATCCCGGAGCTACAGGAGGCGTTAGTTCATGCGCGAGAAGAGTTTGGGCTCAAGATGGCCGAACTACGTCAGGAGCAGCAGAATCGCGCAACCGAGTTCTTGCGTAATCGACAGGTAGAGCGCGAGAAGGAAGTGCGGGCCATTCAGGCGATTGAGGCCGAGTTGAGCCGTTTCGAGCCATTGGAGCAGGCTATGCCTGTGCGCGAGGCGGAGGAGCGTCGCTTGAACGAGGCGCTGTTGCGGCTACAGCAGGAAGTGCAGGCGCTCAGCCCTCATCTGGCCAAAGGGGAAGATGGCAGGCGGCAACTGTCAGAGCGTATTGAGCGTACCGTGGTCAAGGTGGGGCAGGTCGAACAGACCCTGGAGGATATTCGCAAGGCACAGCAGGCTTTTATGGGCCGGATGCTGATCTTGGAGAACACCTTGCCGAAATACGAAGAGCGCATTGCCGAGCTACAGAATGTTCGCCAGGAGCTGGGCGCCAAGGAGGACGAACTCTTGGAGAACCAGCGCAGGGCTGAAGTAGAGCGTGCGCAGGTGATGGCCGAATGGGGCCGCAAGCTGGAAGCGTCTGCCCACCAGTTGGAGGTGTGGAGCGACCAATTGCGCTATTTCACGGACCAGCACGAGAAAAACCGGCGGGTGCTTCGCGATATTCAAGAGATGGCCCAGCAGGTCAGCCAGCAGCAGGACCAATTGCGCCAGTTGCAGCGGATTGCCGAGGAGCAAATGCGCCGCGAGTTCAGAGAGTGGCGTAGTGAGATAGACCGTCGTCTGGTGCAAGAGGTAACGGCCCGCAAGCACGCTCTGGAGGAGCAGGCCAAGCGGGATGATGAGCAGGAGAAGCGGATTACAGAGCTTGAGAACAAGCGGCCCGAAGACCTGTCCAAGGTTACGTCCTTGCAGGATCGGATGACCGAGATTCAGCGCGATTTGGGTGTCGAGCTGGATACGTTGCGGCAAGCGTTGGTCCGAGTGGTTCGGGTGCAGGAGAAGGTTTTCCAGGATGGCCTGGCCGAGTTGCGCGGCTTTTTAGGCGAAGTGTGAAAGGTTTGAGCCAGTGTTTGTTGTTGGTACGGCAGGCCATGTAGATCATGGCAAATCCACGCTGATTCGCGCCCTGACGGGGATCAATCCCGACCGACTGCGGGAAGAGCAGGTCCGGGAGATGACCATCGACCTGGGCTTTGCCTGGTTGGTGTTGCCGAGTGGCCGAGAGGTGAGTGTGGTGGATGTGCCCGGCCATGAGGATTTCATCAAGAATATGCTGGCCGGGGTGGGGAGCATTGACATCGCCCTTTTCGTGGTTGCGGCTGACGAGGCGGTGATGCCTCAGACTCGCGAGCACCTGGCGATCCTCGACCTGCTTCAGGTGCGGCGCGCTCTGGTTGCCCTGACCAAGAGTGATTTGATCCAAGACCCGGAATGGCTGGAACTGGTTGAGGAAGACGTGCGGGAAGAGCTTCAGGGGACTGTGCTGGAGGACGCGCCTATCATCCCTGTTTCGGCGCGGACGGGACCGGGTTTGGAAGAGTTGCTGGCGGAGATGGATCGCCTGCTGGACAGCGTGGAGCCTCGGCCAGACCTGGGGCGACCCCGTTTGTCGGTGGACCGGGTATTCACCATTTCCGGGTTCGGCACGGTGGTTACGGGGACCCTTATTGATGGGCGGTTTAGGGTTGGGGAGGAAGTAGCTATCGTACCGGGGGGACTGCGCGCACGAATTCGCGGCTTGCAGATGCACAAGTCGCAGGTGGAGGTGGTCACTCCTGGCTCGCGAGTAGCCATCAATCTGGGGGGAATTCCCAAGGAGGACGTGCAGCGGGGCCAGGTTGTCACCCGGCCCGGCTGGCTGGAACCTACTACGCTGGTAGACGCGCATCTGCGGGTGCTGGGAAGCGCTCCGTTCCCCGTGACGCACAACATGACGCTAGAGGTGTTCACGGGGGCTGCTCGCACGCTGGCTTATGTGCGCCTGCTAGATGCCAAAGAGTTGGCTCCTGGAGCGGAGGGTTGGGTTCAGTTGCGGCTATCTGACCCGCTGGCTGTCGTGCGGGGAGACCGCTATATTGTGCGCCTGCCCTCTCCCAGCGTAACGGTGGGCGGCGGCAAGATCGTGCAGACAAACCCAGGGCGACGGCACAGGCGATTCCGCGCCGAGGTGATCACCCGGCTTGAGGCGCTGGCGCATGGCACGCCGGAAGAGATGGTTATGCAGCTTCTTGGGAGGGGGAGGGTCACACCGATCTCGGCGCTTGTCGCCCGTGGAGACGTACCGGTGGATGAGTTGGCCGGGGCGCTGGATGGGCTAGCCAGGGGCGGGCAGGTGGTTGTGCTGAGTGGCACAGTTCCACCGGCTGCCGAGTTGGCGCAGAGTGGCGTGGGGGTATTGACCCACGATGGCTGGATGCACCTGCTCTCCGAGATCAGGGAGGCGTTGGGTGCGTATCACCAGCGGTTCCCGCTGCGCGTCGGGATGCCGCGCGAGGAACTGAAGAGCCGCCTGCAATTGGATGGTTCCTTGTTCCAGCAGGTTTTGGAGCGCGCCGAGCGGGAGGGGCAGATTGTATCCGCCGGAGCGGCTGTCCGGCTGGCCGGGCATGAGGTGTCGCTTGCGCCGCCGCAGCAAAAGCTCGTGACGGAGGTAATGGCTGCGTTTCGGGCGAACCCGTTCACGCCGCCTTCGCTCGCTGATGTGGAGCAGAAACTGGGCGGCGAGCTGTTGCAGTATTTGCTCGATCAAGGGAAGCTGGTCAAGGTAAGTGAAGCCGTCTTGTTCGATGCGGAGGGCTATGCCGAGATGGAGCGGCGCATCGTGCAGTACCTGCGTGAACACAAGCAAATCACCGTGGCGGAAGTGCGCGACCTGCTGGGAACCAGTCGGAAATACGCCCTCGGTCTGCTTGAGGATTTGGATCGGCGACGCATTACCAAGAGGATGGGGGACATCCGCATTTTGCGCTAGGCGGCGGTCTCGGTGCTTGCGCAACGAACCCAACTACACACCCTGCAAGGAGCGCCAACGTGGCTGATCGCAGAATCGAGATTTCGGTAGATGAGCGTTTGTATCGGCGGCTACTAGCGCGGGCGGCTGATTTGGACCGCGAACTCGCTGATGTTGCGCGGCAGGAACTTGAATTGTGGCTGGGGGATTGGGGGCTGCGAGTCGTCAGGCATACCGTTGCCCCCGATGAGACGCTGGGGTCCATTGCCAGGCAGTATTACAAGAACCCGGCCAAATACAAGGTGATCGCCGCTTTCAACGAGCTTGAGAACGTCAACGCTATCCATGTGGGGCGCGAGTTGTTGATTCCTGAGCCGATTGCTCAGGAGCCGTTGCCCAAGGGCGAGTCGCCGTATATTTTCGGGCTGCATGACCGGGGCGGCGAGCATTATATGGCGTGGGCTGACCGCAAAGGCTGGGTGCTGGTGACCGAGGCGGTGGGGGCCAGCGCGAATGATTGGTCGTCTGCGTCGTACCAAGACCTCGAAGACCAGGGGTATGGCGTCATCGTACGCCTGAACAATGGTTACATGCCGGGGGGGACGCTG
>JAAYXX010000002.1 GCA_012515695.1 Chloroflexota bacterium | reverse complement strand
GCGGATGGCCTTGATCGGGATAGCCGACAGACAATATGGGCACTCTTTAGTTGTTGGCGCGGCAGGAGCCTCGGATTTAGCGCTAAGTGTCGTCAAGCGATTGACGGCCCGAATCAGCAGGAACAGGGCGGCTGCAACGATGACAAAGCTGATAATGGTGTTGATAAACATGCCATAGTTGATCGTTACCGCGCCCGCTGCCTTGGCGTCGGCCAGCGAGAAATAGGGCGCGGCGGGGTCGCCTTCTTTCAACAGGATAAACAGGTTGGAGAAATCCATGCCGCCCAACAACAAGCCGATGGGGGGCATGATGATGTCGTCCACCAGGGATTTGACGATGGCGCTGAAAGAAGCACCCATCACAAAGCCCACGGCCAGGTCAATCACGTTACCACGCAGGGCGAATTTCTTGAACTCTTGTAGCATGTGCATCTCCTCAAGATGGCGCGCATAAAGGCTCTAGCCTGCTCGCATGAACCGGCCACGGCAGACAGCACAATAAAACCATAGGCAACCAGGGCTATTCGAAGCAACCCAAATGCCTCAGGTAGTGACAGACACCGAATGGATTATAGCACAACCCCGCAGCCAACGCAAGAGCGAGTTATGGCGAGTCAGGCCGAGGGGCAATTGCGGATACTCAGTATGCTGACATATCCCTGGACTTCTATGGGCAAAGCGGGTACAATGTTCCCAGCAGGCGCGCCGCAAACTCAGGCAGCCCGGAGCGCGGTATGGACACGAGAGCCAGCGGCTCCAAGCTACAGCAGGCGCACCTATGTAACACCAGACAAGGAGGTCCATCACCGATGAAAGCTCTACTCATTTCCGGAAGCCGCAATCCCCAGGGCCAGACGGCTCGCGCTGCGGACGCCGTGCTCGATGGGTTCGTCAGGGCTGGGGGAGAGGTCGAGCGCCTCTTTTTGCCCACCATGCGAGTCGAACGCTGCCGCCAGTGTGACGAGCGCGGCTGGGGCACCTGCCTCAAGGAAGGCCATTGCTGTATCCCCGATGATATGGACACCATTGTGAACAAGATCAAGGCCGCCGATGTGCTGCTTTTCGCTACGCCCGTCTATTATGGCGACCTCTCGGAGAGTATGCGCGCCTTTACAGATCGCCTGCGTCGGTGTGTGCCCCGCATGGCCGACAAGACCGGCATCGCTGGCAAGCCCACTGTCGGCGTATGCGTGGCGGGTGGCGGCGGGGGCGGCGCGCCCACCTGCTGTGTCAGCCTGGAAAAAGTCTTGCGTACCTGCGAGCTGGACATGGTTGACCTGATTCCCGTGCGACGGCAAAACCTGGAAGCCAAGCTGGCCCAGCTTGGCCTGGTAGGGGAGTGGCTATTCACTGGCCCGACCTCTCAATAGGGCCGCACTGAAATCGCTCCAGACCCGCCTGTCGCTGGAACCTTTGGCGGGCCTGGAGCGTCTATCCCATATGGCGGGCGCTGGCCTTGGCGCGTCCGCGCATCTCGCTTTCCTTTACCCAGGAGGAGGTGGGCCATGCCCCATAGGTTAACATCCCGCCGCTGGACCTTTATGAGCCTGTTGCTCGTTCTGACGACGCTACTCTCTGGCTGCGAGGCGTTTGTGCGCGCCCCCACGTGGACCGCCGTGCCGAGCGTCCGCGAGAAGGGAGGTCTGGCCGTGTCGTCGGAACACGCGGCCATCCCCGTTCGCTTTATGGGAGTTCAGGAGGAAGAGATGAGTGGCCTGATTTTCCAGTTGAGCGAGGGCGCCAAAGAGCCTACGGCACCGGTTTCCGCGCCGACTGTCGAGGCGGACCCCCTGCCCGATGCCGACACGGAGCGCGTGCTGGGCCTGCTGCCCGACCTGGAGGGAGAGGCGGGCGATACGCAAGAGTTCCTGCTGCCGCCGCGCAGCTTGCCCGCTCCCCGACCCGGCGAGACGATTACCCAGACATTCCCGCCTGAAGAGGCCCAGGCTCCGGATGAGCAGCCGCAGGCTGGCCCGCTTCAGGTGTTGCGCTATAGCCCGGAGGGGGATGTCCCTCTGGCTCCCTATCTCAGCATCACGTTTGACCAGCCGATGGTGCCATTGACTGGCATGGAAGACCTGGCCGCCGAGGATGTGCCCGTGCGGCTTGCGCCGCTGCCCGAAGGGCGCTGGCGCTGGGTGGGCACGAAAACGTTGATGTTCGAGCCGGTGACCCGCTTCCCGATGGCGACCGAGTACACGGTGGAAATCCCTGCCGGGACGACCTCAGCCATCGGCGGCACGCTGGAAGAGACGATAAGCTGGACTTTTCGCACCCCGCCGCCTCAGTTGCAGGCATCGTATCCCCCGGACGAACCCACGGTGCGCGACCCGCTCTTGTTTGTGGCGTTCGACCAGCAAATAGACCCCGCCGCTGTGTTGCAGACCATCACGGTCAAGGCGGGCGGCCAGATGTTCGAGACGGAACTGGTCGCGAGTGACGAGGTGGCTGCCGACGAGGACGTGAGCCGACTGGCCGACGAGGCGGGCGACGGGCGTTGGCTGGCCTTTCGCGTGGTCGGCGAGTTGCCGTATGACGCCACCGTCACGGTGAACATCGGCCCCAAGACGCCGTCCGTCGAGGGACCGCGCACCACTGAAGAGGTGCAGAGCTATACCTTCAAGACGTATGGGCCGCTGCGCGTCGTGGAAAGCTCTTGCGGGTGGGAGGACAATTGCCCGCCGCTAACGCCCTGGAGCATTCGCTTTAGCAACCAACTGGATGAGGAGCTGTTCGACGGCTCCCTGGTGCAGATCGAGCCAGAGCTGCCCGGCGCCGAGATCGCCTTGTTTGGCAATACCTTGCAAATCCGGGGGGCCTCCAAGGGGCGCACGGAATACCGCGTGACGCTCAAGCAGGGGATCACGGATATCTTTGGGCAGACGTTGGCCGAAGACGAGACCGTCACCTTCCGGGTAGGGTCGTCCGAGCCATCGATGTCCGTCCCAAATGAGATGTTTGCCGTGCTCGATCCCGCTGCTGCGCCGTCGTATACGGTGTACACCATGAACTATGGCACGCTGTTTGTCCGCGCCTATCGGGTGCAGCCGGAGGATTGGCCCGCTTTTCAGCAGTACATGCACAAGACCATGCGCCAGGAAAGCCCCGGCGATCCCCCCGGCGAAAAGGTGATGGATCAGCGCATAAAGGTCGACGCCAAGACCGACGAACTGGCCCAGACGAACATTGACCTGAGCGCGCTGTTGGGAGAGAGCGGTCAGGGCTATGAGCATCTGATCCTGATCGTCGAGCCGGAGCGTAATCTGGTAGACTTTGTGCGGCGTCGTCCGCAGCCCGTGTTGCGCGTCTGGCTACAGGCCAGCAAGTTGGCGCTGGATGCCTTTGTGGATAGTGAGGAGATGACCGCCTGGGTCACCAGCCTGAGCAACGGCGCCCCGTTGGCCGATGTGGAGCTGACCTTGTTCCCCGGCGGCGCGACGGCTACCACGAACGAGAGCGGGGTGGCTACCCTGTCCCTGGCCAAAGTGGCGGCGGGGGAGACGGGCGGCTATGTGCTCGCCCGGCGCGGCGACGATACGGCCCTGCTGCCCCAGAGCGCCTACCCCTGGATGGTGGAAGGCTGGCAACAGCGGCCCCTGGAAGACACCTACCGCTGGTATGTGTTCGATGATCGCCAGATGTACCGCCCCGGCGAGGAGGTGCATGTCAAAGGGTGGGTGCGCCTGGCCTTGATCAACAGAGGCGCCGACCAGTTAAAGCTGCCTGCGGAGGGCGAGCAGGTATCGTATGTGTTGCGCGATTCTCGCGGCAATGAAGTATTGCAGGGCGACACGGAATTGAACGCGCTGGGCGGCTTTGATTTTAGCTTTACCGTGCCGGAGGGGATGAACCTGGGGACTGCGTCGCTGATGCTCAAGCTGAGCGGCGGGGCCACTGTGCTGGGAACGGACTACTGGCATCAAATCCAGGTGCAAGAGTTCCGCCGCCCCGAGTTCGAGGTGACGGCCCAGGCCAATGAGGGGCCGCATTTCGTGGGCGATGACGCCATTGTCACCGTGGAGGCCAGCTATTACGCGGGCGGGCCGCTGGCTAATGCCGAGGTGGACTGGTTTGTGTCCTCCCGGCCTGGCGTTTTCGTGCCGCCCGGCTGGGATCGGTTCACGTTTGGCAATTCGCAGCCCTTGCCCTTCAGGTCCTTTGCTTACGAGAAGCCCTACTTCTATGACGACTCGATGGATGGACCGACCCACACAGATCACTATGAGGCATACACCGGGGCCGACGGCTCCCATTCGCTGCGTATTGATTTCAAGTCCGTGGACCCGCCCCAGCCTAGTAGCGTGCAGGCTGAGGCGACGGTGATGGACGTGAACCGCCAGGCGTGGACCGCTTCGTCTACGATACTGGTCCACCCCGCCGACCTGTACGTCGGTCTGCAAAGCGAGCGGACCTTTGTCGAGCAGGGGCAGCCGATACACGTGGACGCCATCGTGGTGGACCTGGACGGCCAGCCGGTAGCGAATCGCGCCATCAACATGCGGGCCGTTCGGCTCAAGTGGGTCTACTCTCATGGAGAGTGGAAAGAGGAGGAGGCGGACGAGCAGCTTTGCCGCGTCACTTCTGAGAACGAGCCGGTGCGTTGCACGTTCGACACGCCAGAGGGCGGCACGTATCGCATCACCGCGACCATCGAGGATGCTCAGGGGCGCAAGAACCAGACCGTGCTTACCCGCTGGGTGAGCGGCGGCAAGCGCCCCAGCGCCAACAAGGTCGAGCAGGAAGAAGTGATGCTGATCCCCGACCGCGACGAGTACCAGCCCGGTGACATGGCCGAGATTCTGGTGCAGTCTCCCTTTGCGCCCGCCGAAGGGCTGCTCACCGTGCGGGTGAACGGCGTTTCGATGTGGCATCAGTTCCACATGGACAAGGCGACCTTTACCCTCCAGGTTCCCATCCTGGAGGAGTATATATCCAACGTGCCCATTCAGGTGGATCTGGTGGGTTCGGCCCCGCGCCTGGATGACAAGGGCGAGGTGGACTCGCGCCTGCCCAGCCGCCCGGCGTATGCCACCGGTTCGCTGAACCTGATGGTTCCGCCGTATGAGCGCACCCTGGACGTGACCGTTACGCCGCAGGACGCCGAGCTAGAGCCAGGCGGCGAGACGGTGGTAGACGTGGTGGTCAAGAACGCTGCCGGAAAAGCCGTAAAGGATGCCGAAGTAGCGGTGGTGGTGGTAGACGAGGCTGTTCTGGCGCTGACCGGCTATCAACTGGCCGACCCGCTGGCCGCTTTTTACCCCCAGCGGTGGGGCTATGTGGACGAACACTATATGCGGCGCTTTGTCACCCTGGCAGACCCGATCCAGTTGCTAGAGCAGAGCCGGGGGGCTGCACAGGATGCGGCGGAAGGCATGGTGTACATGGAGCGGTCGGTGCTCGCGACGACTTCGGTCGCAGAGATGGAAGTGGCGATGGATATGGCCAAGGCGGAGGAGGCCATGCCCGCCGGAGCCGCGCCGATGGAGAACGCCGCAGAGGAATCTATCCGCCTGCGTACCGATTTCAACCCGCTGGCAATCTTTGCGCCGACAGTGACCACCGACGCGGACGGCTCGGCTTCTGTGCCGGTCAAGCTGCCCGATAGCCTGACCCGCTATCGCATCATGGCGGTGGCCGTATCGGGCGAAAAAGAGTTCGGCAAGGGCGAATCCACGGTGACGGCGCGGCTGCCGCTGATGGTGCGCCCGTCGCCGCCCCGCTTCTTGAACTTTGGCGACGAGTTCCAACTGCCCGTCGTGCTGCAAAACCAGACCGATGAGCCGATGGAAGTGGACGTCGTGGTGCGCGCTACCAACATCACCTTTACCGAGGGAACCGGCCAGCGCGTGACCGTTCCGGCCCGCGACCGCGTGGAGGTGCGCTTCCCGGCCACCACCGAGCAGGCGGGGACTGCCCGCTTCCAGGTGGCGGCCACGAGCGACGTCAGCGCCGCGGCCCGCGACGCCGCCGAGTTTGAGCTGCCGGTGTACACTCCGGCTACGACAGAGGCGTTTGCCGTGTATGGGACGGTGGACGAGGGGGCTATCGCCCAGCCGATCATTGCGCCCAGCAACGCCTATACCCAGTTCGGCGGGTTGGAGATCACCACGTCGTCCACAGCTTTGCAGGCGCTAACGGACGCGGTGCTCTACCTGACGTCTTATCCCTTTGACTGCTCGGAGCAACTGGCCTCGCGTATACTGGCGGTGGCCGCTCTGCGCGACGTATTGAGCGCCTTTGAGGCGGAGGGATTGCCCGATCCTGACGAGTTGGTGGCTGCCGTTCAGCGTGACATCGAGACGCTGCAACTGATGCAGAATGAAGATGGCGGCTGGCCGATCTGGACCAAGGGGTACGAGTCGTGGCCGTTCCAAAGCATCCACGTGGCCCACGCTCTGGCGCGGGCGCGTGAAAAGGATTTCGACGTGCCGGACGAGATGGTCTCCCTTGCGCTGGAATACTTGCGGGGCATCGAGTCGCACTACCCGAAATGGTATGGGGAGGATGTACGCAACACGCTGACGGCCTATGCGCTGTATGTGCGCGCGCTATTGGGCGATCCCGATCCGGCACGTGGGCGTCGGCTGGTGCATGAAGTGGGGCTGGAGGAGCTACGCCCGGAGGCCATCGGCTGGCTGCTGACTGTGTTGGCGGACGATGCCGGTTCTGCCGAGGAATTGGAGCAGATCCAGCACTTCCTGAACAATCGCGTGAGCGAAACGGCGGGGGCGGCCAACTTTATCACCTCCTACAGCGAGGAAGAAGGGTATTTGCTGCTGGCCTCCAACCGTCGGGCCGATGGGATCATCCTGGAAGGGCTGATGTTGGTGGACCCGCAGAGCGACCTGATCCCCAAGCTGGTGCGCGGGCTGCTGGCCCACCAGGTGCGCGGACGCTGGAACAACACGCAGGAGAACGTGTTTATCCTGCTGGCGTTGGATCGCTACTTTAACACCTACGAGGCCCAGACGCCTGACTTTGTGGCGCGGGTCTGGTTGGGCGAGCAGTATGTGGCCGAGTTCCCCTTTGAGGGACGCACGACGGACTATCAGAGCGTGACTGTGCCGATGGAGTACCTGGCGGCGCAGGGCGGCGAGCAGCCGCTATTGCTCAACAAAGAAGGGGAAGGGCGGCTGTACTATCGCCTGGGCATGAGCTATGCGCCCAAGAACCTGAATCTGGCCCCGCTGGAAGAAGGGTTTGCCATCCAGCGCACGTATGAGGCGGTGGACGACCCGGCGGATGTCTGGCAGGATGAGCAAGGGGTGTGGCATGTGAAGGCGGGTACGCGGGTGCGTGTACGGCTGCGGATGGTCGCCCCCAGCCGACGCTATCACGTGGCGCTGGTGGACCCGCTGCCCGCCGGGCTGGAGGCGCTGAACCCGGCCCTGGCTGTCACGGGGAGCATCCCGCAAGACCCGCAGGATGAGCAGACTGGTCGCTACTGGTGGTGGAACTGGACGTGGTACGAGCACCAGAATATGCGCGACGAGCGGGTAGAAGCGTTCGCTTCCTTGCTCTGGGATGGCATTCACACGTATACTTATGTGGCGCGAGCCACCACGCCGGGCGAGTTTGTCGTGCCGCCCGCCAAGGCGGAAGAGATGTATTCTCCCGAAGTGTTTGGCCGCAGCGGGACGGATCGGCTGATCGTCGAGTAGACGTAGCGGCAGTTTAAGTATCAAATAAAAGGCGGTGGGCTACGGCCCGCCGCCTTTGACATGGTACCACAAAAGAGCGCAAAAGGGCGCACAAGGAGGCACCGAGTGAAGTTTGGTAAAGTGGCGGCCATAGTCGCCGGGGGTATTGGAGCGTTGGCGGTGATCGGCTGGCTGGGGCTGCGCGTGCCGTCTGGCAGCTATCCCCCGCCGGGCGTTCAAACCCGCGACCTGGGCAGCGTCGAGATTCCCGCCGATCTGCCCGCGCCAGTGCGGAGGTATCTGGTCAAGGTGGCAGGGGGCGAGCAAATGCCGCGTATCGAGTCGGCCATGTTCTGGGGACAGGCGCAGATGCGCGTGGGGCTGTGGATGCCTGCGCGGTTCCGGGCCTATTCCCTCGCTGGGCGCGCATTCCGCCGCGAGATGCAGGTCACCTGGTTCGGTCTGCCTGTTATGCTGGGGATAGATCAATACGTGGGTGGCGTTGGCTCGATGAACATTGCGGGCAGGGTCGTCACTGGTTACGAAGTAGACCAGGGCGCGAACCTGATCCCCTGGGCAGAGGCGCCCCTGACCCCCTCGGTGCTGATTACTGACCCCCGCATTCGCTGGGAGCCGATCTCGGATACTGCCGTCTCGGTGATTATCCCCTTTGGCGAAGAGGAGGACCGGGTGAGGTTCGATTTCGACCCGGAAACTGGCCTT
The DNA here is from genome assembly GCA_012515695.1 of Chloroflexota bacterium. Classification (GTDB taxonomy): domain Bacteria; phylum Chloroflexota; class Anaerolineae; order UBA1429; family UBA1429; genus JAAYXX01. The sequence goes on along the minus strand of JAAYXX010000002.1, from coordinate 16,160 downwards.
GTGGCGCGCGCGTCGGCCCTGCGCTACCGGGAGCCGGGCGGCGAACGCGTCCCGTGGTGGGGCGATTATCTAGAGTGGAAAGAGTTCAACGGTGTGCTGATCCCGTCGCGCTTTTCGGTAACGTGGGGGGATGAGGGAACCGCGTGGTCGTACTGGAACATTGAGGGGATGGAGTTTAACGTGGACGTGTCGGAGGCGCTATCCGGCAAGTAGCGGCAGACTTACCTGGGACTGAATGTCCCAGGCTGCGGAAAGAGGAAACCCGTTTAAACGGGTTTAATATATTATGATGGTCAATGGCACTAACTTTTCGCGGATCCCCCTCATCCGCCCTTCGGGCACCTTCTCCCGGGGGGAGAAGGCGAGCAAGCGCGGCAATATGCCACCCTCGCCCCCTGGAGTTTAAGGGCAGACAGGTAGCCGCGCCTTGCAGGCGCGCAATCCCGCGCCAGAATGGCGCGCCTACAAATTGGACCGCCGGCTGGAAGCCGGCATCATCTCAAGCCGCCAAGAATGGCGGCGGTCCAATTCCCTGCTTCCCAGTGAGAGAACATCTAGTTCCTTCGCCCTTTGGGAGAAGGGAAAGAGGCCCTCATGCACCCCGCGCGCAGGATTGCGCTAACGCCTCTAGCGCATCCAGCTCCCCTTGAAGCGGGCCGACCATCAGCCCGGCGGTGGCCTCGGCCAATGCCTGTGTAATGCGCCGTCGAAGCGTATGCCGCAGCGCGATGGAGACGATTACCTGCACGATGACAAAAGCCAGCGCCCAGACGATGGCGATGACGATGGCCGCGCTTCGGAAATAATCGGCGGGGAGATAGTTGCCCGTGAAAAAGCCCAAGACGGTCTCTGCGCCGATCCAGACGGCAATCCCGATGACAGGCAGGTTGAACAACAGTTGCAGCGGCCACGCGGACAGCGTTCCGGCCAGTCGCGCCAGATGTTCCTCATAGATGGCGGCCCACTGGCCTCGCACCTGCTCCTCGCTGGCGCGGGTCTGCTGCTCCCAGAAGGCCGTCTCGCGCACGCGGGGGTCAAACCCCGCCTGCACCAGCGTGTCGGCGATAGGCGGCCACTGCTCGGCATACAGCCGCTCGATGGCGTTGAACCAGGGGCGACTCTGGGGCGCGGGCAGCATTGCCGGGCGTTTCTCCGTCTCGGCTCCCCAGATGGCCGTCAGGGGGTTGGCGGGCCGCCCCAGGTGGCTAAAGAACCCGCCGACGCGCAGGATCACGCCCCACAAGGCGAGCAGCCAGCCCACCGGCCCCCACCAGCGTTGGGCGAACATGCCATACAGCGCGGCGTGCGCGTCCAGACCGCTACCCCGTCCCGCTTGCGCGCTCATCGCCTGGGCCAGCGTGCGCTGCGCCTGGGCGTGCAGGTCCGCCAAATCGTCCGCCACGCGCTGCCGCTGTGGGGCCGACTGCTCCAGCGTCCGGCAAATATCCTGGCGCAACACGTCCAGCAGGTGCTCCGCCTGAGCCATGCGCCGGTCAGCCACCTGTCCCGCCTGGTTGAGCGCCTCGAACAGGAAGCGACGCAGGGCGGCAAACTCGTTCACCTCGTGCAATGGCGTCTCGTCGGGGGGGAAGGACTCGCCGGGCGCGCTGGCCTTGGCCGAGAGCAGGTAGACCTTCTCCGGGTTGATTTGCCATTCTTGCGTGATCACCCGCTGGAAATCGGGCACGATATCGCGCTCTAGCTCGGCGCGCGGGGCGCGGTCCACCATGTTCAGGGCCGGGATGACGGCCTCTGAGGGGAGTTGCCGCACGAACGGGGCCAGGAACGTGATGTTATCGTGCATCTTGGGGTTCTGCGCGGGAAAAACGGCCAGCAGGATGTCGGCGCGTTCGAGCAATCGCGACAAAAGGTGTTGATTCTCTGGGATGGTGTTGGTATCGGGGGTATCAATGAGCGTCAAATAGTCCAGCCCGTCCGCGTCGGGAGCCAGTTGCACCTGCACCTGGTCAGCGCCGACGTGCTCGATGAACGGCTCGGCGTCGGCCATTGTGGCGGCATAGATGACGACCTGCCGGGTGGTGGGCCGGGCAAACCCGACAGAAGATAGCTGCCGTCCGGCGAGCGCGTTGAGCAGAGTGGACTTGCCCGCGCCGGATGGCCCCACGATAGCAACCGCGAGCTTTTGTCCCCACGTCTCGTCCAGTTGGGCGATTTTCTGTCTGGCCCACGCGATTTCGGCCAGCAGTGCGCGGCCTTGTTTCCAGGTGGGCGCGGCGTGAATCTGGGCTTCCAGCGTGTCCAACTCGGCATTCACGTAGGCCAGCGCGCCCGCGCTGCGCATGGCGAGCGCGTCTCTGTCGAGCGCGTCTTGATCGAGTGCAGGCCGCCGATTGCTCATAGCTTGTCTCCCATTGTGGCGAGGGCCGCTGTCACCTCGGCAAAGCGCGGGTCGTCCGGCGCGGGGAGGCGGTCAAGGGCCGCCAGGATGGGCTGGCAGACGGTCGCCTGGAAGGTTTGCACGATGGCCGTTACCCGCCGTTGCAGCCACAACTTGAATACCGGCGTGATCATCTGCTCCAACTGCTTGCGCTCCTGCTCGCTCAGGCCCACCGACGCGGGGATGGATACCAGCGCCCACAGGTCGTTCAGCCCGAAAATGCTTTCCAGGGGAATCCAGACCCCCGCGCCCGCTACGGGGTTGACGGTCAGCAGGGTATAGGTCACCCCCAGCAGCGGCGGCAGCGCGGACAGCGAAGCGAAAAACGTCTCGCGCACGCGCTGTTGCCACGTCATCCCCTGGCGGAACTCGGCCACCGAGGTGCGCAGTTCGGCCTCGATATCGCTGGGCAGGCCTATCAGGCGGCGGGCGGTCTCGCGCAGGGTGCGGGCGGTCTGCTCCCAGTCGTGCGCCATCAGCGCATTTTGGGCGTGCAGCACGACCTGCGGCACGGGGATATGCAGGTTGTAGGCGCGCTGACCCAATGGCTCAACAATCGGCTGGGGGAGGTCGGCGACTGGCTGTCTGGCCCTAGCGCGAGTGGCCTGGAGTAGCTCGTCCCCCTGGGCAACCCGCACGATCAGGGCGTCATCCATCAGCCGGTTGCGGAGCGTATTCGCCGCCACCACCAGGTCCTGGCTCAAGGTATCCTCTACGCCCCGCGCGCGTTGTTCCCCCTCCTCCATGCCAGACCAGGCGGCCAGCTTGTGGCTCAACGCCTGCAAGCCGCGCAAGGGTGCGGCAAAGACTCGCCCCGTGCCGCGCAATACTTTGACATAACCGGGGCTGGTTTCCAGGAACAGGCGAGTAGCCAGCGTCACGGCCTCGTTGACCGGAAAGGCTTGCAAGGCTTCGAGCGCCTGTTGGGCCATTGCCGACTGAAGGGCCTGACGGTATAGCTGGGCCTGCTCGGCCTGGCCGCGCAGCTCCTCCAACTCGATGGTGGCCCCGGCGTGGATGCTACGCAGGTCCGCATCGAACACATGCCGCTTGATCTCGGCCACGTCCAGGTCGGCCAGCAGTTGGTGGAGCGAGCGCCCGCCGGTAATGGGGGACAGGGGAATCAGGCGGGGCGTGGCCTGCCCCTCGGCGACGGCGTCGGACTCGGGTGTGCGATAGATGCCCACGACCTGCCGGGGGAAGGGGCCGTCGCCCTCCATGCCGTATAGCTTGCGGGCCACGGTGCGGCAATGCTCCAGCACCTCGTCGTCGGGGGCGGCTCGTGAGATGCGATAGACCAGAATGGTAGGCCGCCCGCCGATGCCGCCGACCACGTCGGCCATGAATCGGGCGTTCGAGAGGTTGTTGTATACCGTGTTGGTGAACAGATACAGCACGACCTCGGCGGTACGCAGCACTGGCTCGGCCCGCTCGCGGTTGAGCAAGCGCCCCGTCTCGCCGGTGTCGAAATCGGGCGTGTCGATCAATAGCAGGTTCGGGGGAATCTCGGGCGAACTGGCGTAGAGCGGCGGGCCGGGTTGGGTGGTGTCCATGTCCGCCTGCCAGCGCACGGGCGTTTCTTGCAGGCGGTGCAACAGCGCCTCGGCCACCCCTGGCCCGGATAGCACCGACGGGTGCCCGGCCAGCAGCACGCGGGCCGTCAGCCCGGCGCGAAAGCCTACCCGCGAAAGGGTCTGGCCCGCCAGCATGTTGAACAGGGTGGATTTGCCGGTGCTGCCCCCGCCGCAAATGGCAACCAGCAACACGGGCAGATCAAAGTCAATGGCCGGGAGCACGTTGCGCACCAGTTTTTCCCGCCAGGGGGGCGGTGGAACGGAATCCGCCGAATCGTAGCCCAGCAGTTCACCGCGCAGAGCGGGCAGGGTGTCGCGCAGCGCGCGCAGGTTGTCGCGTAGGGTGTAGAATTCAGATGATGTTTTCATGTGTTCCCTCAGGGGGGGAGTATAGCGCCAACTCTGCGCCGGTTCAAGTGGTGCAAGCCCTGCTTGGGACCGCCGCTATCCCTGGCCAATGGCACTAACTTTTCGCGGATCAAGTGTTGGGACAAGATCGGGGTTGCCCTCATCCGCCCTTCGGGCACCGGCATGTATGCCGGGCGGCTGAGTACAGCCGCGGGTGAGGGTGTCTGGTTCCCTCGCCCACTGGGAGAGGGAGCGGCTGGGTACAGCCGGGGGTGAGGGGTGATCGACAATCAAATGTTAGCGCCATTAGCCAGGGATGGCGGCGGTCCAATCCCTTTCCACTTTAACCCGCATCAACCGCCCACGGTAGCCTCGGCTCCTGGGCGGTTGCGTTTGCGTCACTGTCGAAAATGTCTACAATCGCTTCTGTGATCGTGATGTTGGCTGCCGGTTGCCCGACACTCCCCCGATTCCCCCTCAGTGCATCTCTCGCGTTGATTGCCGCTTGCCGTGTATACCACTTGCGCGCTTTTCATGGCGTGTGCGGCTAGGAGCCAGCAGCTTCAAGCCGATGGCTCTCAAAACGGCAGTCACGACTAGAGGAACGGGAGGTGCAGTATTGGCGCGGGAATGGGTGAATTGGTCTGGCAGCCTGCGCTTTACCCCGGAACGCATCGAGACCCCCGATAGCGAGCAAGCCGTGGCCGCCATCGTGCAACGTGCCGCCGAGCAGGGGCGCACCGTGCGCGTGGCGGGCAGGGGGCATTCCTCCTCTCCCCTCGTCCAGACGGACGATACCCTTGCCTCCCTGGAGAGGCTTCAGGGCATCGAGTCGGTGGACACCGCAGCCCACGAGGCCACCATTCGCGCCGGAATGACCCTACAGGATGCCGGGGAGGCGTTGTTTGAGGCGGGGCTGGCGATGCACAACCTGGGCGATGTGAACGTGCAGCAGGTGATTGGCGGGATCAGCACCGGCACCCACGGCACGGGCCGCAAACTGCCGTGTCTGTCCGCCATGTTGGTGGGGGGGCGCATGGTCATTGGCAGCGGGGAGGTCATCGAGTTCACCGAAGAGCAGCCACCCGGTTTTTTGCAGGCGGCGCGGGTAGGGCTGGGGGTGCTGGGCATTATAACCAGCCTGCGGTTGCGCCTGCTCCCCGCCTACAAGCTCCACCGTCAGGAATGGTGCACCGATGTGCGGCACTGCCTCGACCACCTGGACGAACTCGTGGCCCGCAACCGCAATTTCGACTTTTACTGGTATCCCCGCAGCGACGAGGTCAAGCTGCGTACCTGGAATCTCCCGGGCGAAGAACCCGGCGATCTGCCTTACGCCACGCTGGTCGAGGATCGCACCGATTGGGCGCACAGGATCATCACCAAAAAGCGCACGATCCGATTCGACGAGATGGAGTACGGCATACCGGCGGAGGCGGGCGTGCGCTGCTTCTTGCAGGTGCGCCGCCGCATGAAGGACGTATACCGCAAATATGTCGGCTGGCGGCTGCTCTATCGGACCGTCGCCCCCGATGACGCCTGCCTGAGCATAGCCCACGGGTGCGAAACGGTGACGATTTCCGTTCACCACAACGCCGGGCTGCCCTTTGAAGATTTCTTTCGAGGAATCGAGCCGATTCTGCGCGACCACGAGGGGCGGCCCCATTGGGGCAAAAAGCACACCCTGCGGGCCGAGGACTTGCGGCCCCTCTATCCCCAATGGGACGTATTTCTCCAGGCTCGCCAGCACACCGATCCGCAGGGCGTGTTCCTGACGCCCTACTTGCGGGAGCTATTGGGCGTGCCCGTCTCGGAGCAGGCCCGCGCCGCTGCGTTTGCCGGGCGATGAGGGGGCAGCACAAGGAGGTGATGGATGGATGGGAAAGGCATTGGGCGCAAGGTTTGGGCGATCCCCGGCGGGCACATTCCGATGGGCAGCGCCGAGCCGGAACCCGAATTTACCAGCCGCGACGAGCTATGCCTGCTCAACACCAACGAGCAACCGGCGCAGGTCGAGATCACCATCTACTATAGCACCGCCGACCCGGTTGGCCCCTACAGGCTGACGGTGCAGCCTCGCCGCGTGCGTCACGTGCGCATGAACGATCTGATTGACCCGCAGGCGATGCCGTTGGATACCCCCTACGCCAGCGTGATCGAGGCGGACGTGCCCATCGTCGTGCAGTTCTACCGGCTCGATTCGCGGCGAGCGGAGAACGCCATCCTCGGCACGATAGCCTATCCTGTAGACGAATAGGGGGATGATGGGGGAAAAGGGGCGATGCAACAGGAGCTAGGCCCGGTTGCTTCGGCGCTGGCGATTCTGTCTGCCACGATTACGCCTGCCGTGCTGATCTCGGCGTGCGGCTCGCTGACGATCTCAACGGCCAACCGGGTGAGCCGCGTGATCGAGCGAACCCGCGAGGTGGCCGAGGAGCTTGTCGGGCTTGACATGGCAGGCGGCACGGAACCCGAAGACGAGGAGCAGCGCATTCTGCTGTTCGACCAACTGAACGCCGGAATCAGGCGCACGCGCACGTTGCAGCGGGCGCTGGGCGCGCTGTATCTGGCGATTGGCGCTTTTGTAGCCACCAGCGTGTCCATCGGCCTGGGCGTCTTTGTGGGACTGCTCAGTTGGCTGCCGCTCGTCTTTGGGGGGATTGGCGGCGTGCTGCTGCTCATCGTCACGATTTTGTTGATTAAGGATGCCGCGCATGGCGTGGCGATTGTGAACGAGGAGACGGACTATATCTTGCGCTCCGGCCAGCGGTGCCTGGCGAGGGCGCGGAGGCCCGACGGCCATTACGAGGATGTTTGCGATATCGAGAGATGACGCACTCTGGCGGCGTCTAGCTCCCTTGGCGCAACTCGTGGTAGATGACTTCCATCTCGTCTGTGTATTCCTCCGCGCTTTTCACCGACGGCAACGCCGCGCGTAGTTGTTCCAGCAGGGCCGGTTCGCGCAGCGTGTGTTGGATCACCCGCAGCAGGTCTTCCGCGTCGCCGGGGGCAAACAGGAACCCCGTCTCGGTTTCCCGCACCCGTTCCGTGAGCGCCCCCAGCCGGGAAGCAATCACCGGCACGTGGGCGGCATAGGCTTCTACAATGGTAGAGGGGGCGTTCTCCCACCAGACAGAAGGCACCACGAGGTAATCGGCCCAGGCGAGGGCGTCGCTTACCTGGTTGTGGTCAAGCTCCCCCTCCAGCTTGATCCAGGGGCAATCTTGAATGGCCTCCTGAAGCTGTGCGGCATAGTCGGGGAAGGTGGTCAGCTTGCCCCAGATACGCAACTTGGCGCCCACGTCTCCCAGGCGGCGGAACGCCTCCACCAGCACGTGTACCCCCTTTTGCCACGCGATAGAGCCAAGGTAGGCATAGTGCCCGCGCAATGGGCCGCGAGGGGCCTGTGCGGCGGCCTGAAGGCGGCTCAGGTCAATGCCGTTCTCGATGTGCTGGATTTTCTCCGCCGGGTAGCCTGCGCGGACGTATTGCTCGCGCAGAAACTGAGACGGGGCGATGAACCGCTGCACATAGGCCATCTGGCGACGAATGGCGCGGTCGCGCGCAGCGAACAGGGGGATCATGGCGGGCGCAGCGAGCCGCAACAGCGGGGCGCCCAGGCGCTCCGCCGCGCACCAGCCGCACTCTAGCCGGGCGTGGGTTCCCGTGCAAATGCTCGCATCAGGGCGAATGAATTGCGCGTTGGGGCAGAGCGCCCAGTAGTCGTGCAGGGTCATCAGCAGGGGAATGTTGGCCTGGGCGGTTTGCTCCAGGATGCCCACGGAGAGGTCTTTGAGGTGCTGCACGTGAACCACGTCCGGGGCGAAATCTCGCAGGGTTTTGGCATAGTCCGTTTCTATCAGCGAGTTGTCATAACTATAGCGAAAGACCTGCCAGGGGGGGACGCGCTGCTGTCCTAGCCAGGCGGCCACCCGCCGCACGCGCACGCCGTCGTATTCTTCCGTCACGTCAGGCCATGCCCCATTGTCCAGCGTGGACTCGTGGGTATAGACCAACACCTCATGTCGCTCTGCCAGGCGTTTGGCGAGGGAATGAGTAAACACTTCGGTGCCCGCGCGGTGGCGGGGCAGATATTGGTGTACGGGTAATAGTATCTTCACGATATCCTCTCAAACTCTATCGGCGTGGCGCGGCGGTTGTGGTTCGCGGCTGTCGCTCACAGGTTGCGGGCCAACCACCATTGCGCCACCTTGCCCCAGTGCCCACCGGCTCCGTAGCGATTCGCCTCTCCCAGGCGACGGCCGAGCACCAGGGCGGCGGCGTAACGCCAGATGTTTCCGAGCAGTTGAGGCGTCAGCGCGTCTGCTTGAATAGCCGCCTCGATCAACTCGTCGGCGAATTGTCGGATGGCTACTTCTAGCGCGGCAAAACCCTCGTCTGCGCCATCTTGGGCCTCTTCCAGCACCGCCCGCCTCACATAGCCGTGACCAAACTCTTCCCAAAAGCCGTCAAAGATCATGTCCATGTCCTGGGGTGTCAGCGTCGAAGCGCCTGCGCCCTCAACGGCGTTCTTGATGCGCTGCGACAGGGGCCAGGTGCCGAACAACGTTTCGCCGCGCGCGTCTTGATGTTGGCCGGTGTACTTGGCCGTCTGCTCGCGCTGGTCCAGCAGGCGCAACAGGTTTTGCTGCTCGCCCGTGGGATAGGGCGACTGTTCTCCGATGATGCGGCTGAGGGCCTGGAGCGTGAAATGCTGGCGATACCAGCGGCGGTCCTTGTTCGGGTCGCGGTAGGCGCGGACCAGGGTTTCCGCGTCCCCCTGTTGTGCCCAGGCTCGCGCGCGCCCCTCCACGCGCCGCCACAGGCGATACATACGCCGCAGATGCGCGCCATTCAGGGGGGTGGCCGGGACGCCGAAAAACTCGCCCACGACACGCGCATTCACATAGGCCCGCCGAAACTCGTACCACAGCGGGCGCTCGTGGGAGTGGCGTATCACCGAGTCGGGTTCATAGATCAGCGAATAGCCCGCGCGCAGCACGTCGTATCCCCAGGCCAGGTCTTCGGCAAAGGCCACGTTGCGGAAGGGGTAGGTCTCCCAGACGGAGCGCCGGATGATGCTGCTCACGTTGTTGAACGTGCAGGCGGCTTGTTTGGCTTCGAGGGGCAGGGCATCAAAGGCGATGGCGTTGCGGATGCGCTGGATGACGCGCCCGCCCTGGCGACGATGCCAGTAATGCGCCATGTGCTCCGCGATAAAACTCGCGCCCTCGTGGGGAATCTGGCGGGAATAGGCGCCCGCCGCCGAGGGATGTTTGTCCATCGTCGCCACCAGGGCGTGCAGCCAATGTTCGTCGGCGGGGATGGCGTCCTGGACTGTCAGCACCACATATTCCCCGTGACACAGGGCAATGGCCTCGTTGCGCGTGCGCCCGTGGCCGAAACGGCGCGGGGCAATACGCAGCACGCGCGCGCCCTGGGCCTCGCCTAGCTCTGGCGTCCCGTCGGACGAGCCAGAATCCATTACCACGATCTGAAACGGCTCTCCCAGCTGTTGTCGGCGAATGGCGTCCAGTGTTTGGGCGAACGTTGGGCCAGCGTTCTTGGTAGGGATGACGACGGCAACGCGTGGAACTGCCGCGCTCATGTCATACCTCTTCGCCAAACCGATGGCTGTAACGCGTGAACACCAGATAGCCAAAGACCAGGCAGAGGAGCGCGGTGACGATTGTGCGCGAGAAAAAGTCTAAACCCGGCGCTGTGGGCGGGCTGCCGTCCACGAACCCGTACAGCACCGAGCGATAGGAGGCAATGATAGACGCCATCGGGTTCAGGATGTAGACCAGCCTACGCACCGGCACCTCCAGCCCCCAGATCAGCTTGGTGGCGGGCAGCACATCGGCAGGGTAAAAGACCGGCGTGAGGAAAAACCACGCCTGCATGATGACCTCCATGATCACCGCCGTGTCTCGGTAAAAGACGTTCAGCGTTGCCAGAACCAGCGCGACCCCGATCGTGAAAGCGATCTGCACGACCATAATGAGCGGCAGATAGATCAGCCAGACGGTGAGAGGCACGCGGAATAACAAGATGAACAGAAATAGCACCGGCAGGGCCAGCAGGAAATTGACGAAATTGGAAAGCACAGTGGAAATCGGCAGGATTTCCCGTGGAAAATAGACCTTTTTCACCAGATGGCTGTTCTGGACGATGCTGTTGGTGGCGCTCATGACGCTGGCACTGAAAAAGTTCCAGGGCAGGAGGGCTGTCAGCGCAAACACCGGAAAGTTGACGATGGTCACGTTGGGCAGCATCACGGTAAAGACCACGGTGAACACGATCATTAGCAGCAGGGGGTTCACCAGGGACCACAGGAACCCCAGCACCGAGTTCTTGTAGCGCACCTTGAGGTCGCGCACGACCAGGTTTTCCAACAGTTCGTGATATCGATATAGCTCTCGCAGTCTGGCTGTCATGTGGTGGCATCCTCCATTATCACGGGATGCACGTGTTGCCAGCGGGCGGGCCAGGCCAGGGGGCCGTGGCGTTCGTCAGCGTTCCCGCGATATACCCTGGCGCATCGTGTCAGGGCTTGATGGTCGTAGGTGTGGGGTATTGCGATGTCAGGGCGAGTCGCCGCCAGATCGCCCGCCTCGCATCGGCCCTGTAGGCAGTGTTGGGCAACCTGCTCTTGGCCCATGTAGAAAGACGCGTCTTGCAATGCTCGAAAGAGCTGGTTGGCGGTGACATGGGGCCTGCGACTGAACTGGCCGACGACGACGAATGTCTGGAGTGGTCGGGGGCGATCAGGTTCGAGATGATGACGTTTGGAAACATGAGCCACTTTTATGGCCATGCGCGATCCCTGCTCACTATCAATCAAGATGGTCCAGCAATGCACGTTACGATTCACCGACGCGCAATCTATGGCGCAGCGCCAGGGAACCAGAGGCAGACAGCCTATCCGATTATACCATCAGGCGATGGGGCTAGCAAAAACCCCCGGGGCCAACGCCGGAAAACAGGTAAGGCGGGCTAGAAATCCCACTGATACAGGGCCACATCGAGCTTGCCGTACTTGATCGTGTCCATGTGGATGATCTTGACCAGGCGGAACCCGCATTTCTCATAGAGCCTGCACAGGGCCGCTCTATGAGCGTCACAGTCCAACCTCAGCGACCTCAGCCCCTTGCTCAGGCAGAGGGCCTTTGCGTGTTCAAGCAGCAGTTCGGCATAGCCTTGCCCGGCGAACTTGCGCCTGACGCACAGTTTGTGGACAAAGCCCGACGTGTTCGCGGGGATGTCTGACCAAAAGAGCCTGTCTTCATAACTCAGGATCATGGCGGCAACGCTTTCGCCCCCCAACCATGCGACATGAAACTGGTCGGGTGGCGCGGGCATCTTGTCTTCAGATAGATCGTTCAGATACCACAGGGGGCGGCCCGTGTCGATCAGCCATTGAGCCGCTTCGCGCATGATATCAATGGCGACGGATTTGTCGCCACACGAAAACGCCAGTTCTCTTGGCATCATGTATCACCCATAGATGATAGAGATTTACTGCGGTAGCCCGATTGGACCGCCGCCATCTCTGGCTAATGGCACTAACTTTTCGCAGGTCAAGTGCTGGGGCAAGATCGGAGTGGCCCTCACCCCCGGCTGTACCCAGCCGCTCCCTCTCCCAAAGGGCGAGGGCGGCATGCTGCCGCGCCAAACGCCTTCTCCCCCTGGGAGAAGCGGCATACATGCCGGTGCCCCGGAGGGGCGGATGAGGGTGATCCACTGGCGAGGGGACTCGGCATTTACCTCGCTTTTCGTCCGTGACAATCAAGAGTTAGTGCCATTGGCCATCCCTGGCGGCCTACAATTATGCTGGCTGGAAGCCGGCGGTCCAATGATGCTGGCATTATAGATTTACTATTTGGCAATGGCTGTTACCAAGCTATTCATCAACCACCGATGGCCCGCGCAAGAGTTGACGGATATTCGCATAATGTGTAATATAAAACAATCGACGGCAGCAAACAAACAGGGCCGTCGCTCAGGGAGGTTTCTCGTGGAGAAGTGTTACTCTCCACAACGGAAGAACAAATATCTACACCACGTATCAGTCCCACACGATGGTGTGCTTCGCTGCGCCTATCGCCAGGCGTCCGCAGCCAAAGGCCGCATGGGGGGCTCCTCCCCCTCCTAATACACCCCAACTCGACCGTTGATTTCGTTATTCGCTCGGATTAGCCTATCTTGTACGACGTTCGCTCCTGCGAACGCGTCTGCACCATAAAGGAGCACTATGAACGAGAAAATCTTGGTCAGCGTGGCCTGGCCGTACGCCAACTCCCCCTTGCATCTGGGGCACCTGGCCGGGGCCTATATCCCGGCGGATGTTTTCGCGCGCTATAACCGCCTGTGCGGTAACGACGTCTTGATGGTCTCCGGCTCGGATACCCACGGCACGCCCATCACCGTCACGGCGGAACAACAGGGCATTACCCCGCAAGAGGTGGTCGAACGATACCATAGCAGCTTTCTCGAATCGTTCGTCGGCCTGGGCATCAGCTTTAACCTGTTTACGCATACCAACACGGCCAACCACTGGGCCGTGACAACTGATTTCTTTGTCAAGCTGCTGGAAAAGGGCTATGTCTACAAAGAGACCATGCGCGCCCTCTACTGCCCGCACTGTGAGCGGTTCCTGGCAGACCGCTACGTTGAGGGAACCTGCCCGTTCTGCGGGTACGTTGACGCGCGCGGCGACCAGTGCGACGTCTGCGGCAAGCCGCTGGATGCGCTGGAGCTAATCAACCCGCGCTGCAAGTTCTCCGGCCATACGCCCATCGTGCGCGAGACGGAGCACTTTTTCCTGGACCTGGCCCAGTTCAACGAGCCGCTGAAGGAATGGGCCTCGAGCAAGGATTACTGGCGGCCCAGCGTGCGCAACTTTACCCTCAACCTGTTGCAAGAGGGGTTGCGCGGGCGCGCCATCACCCGCGACATCGAGTGGGGTATTCCCGTGCCTGTCCCCGGCTATGAGGACAAGCGCATTTATGTCTGGTTCGATGCCGTGATCGGCTACCTGGCCGCGTCTAAGGAATGGTCGCTTGTGCAGGGCGACGACGACGCCTGGCACGCCTGGTGGGATGAAGACCAGCCCGCCCGCAGCTTTTACTTTATCGGCAAGGATAACATCTTTTTCCACACCCTGATCTGGCCTGCCATGCTCCTGGGCTATGGCGGACTGATGTTGCCTTACGATGTTCCGGCGAACGAGTACCTTACCCTGGAAGGGCGCAAGATCTCGTCCAGCCGCAACTGGGCCGTCTGGGCACCCGACTATTTGTCGCGGTATGATCCCGACCCATTGCGCTACTATCTGACGGTACACGCCCCCGAAACGTCGGACTCGGACTTTTCGTGGCAAGAGTTCCTGGATCGCAACAACAACGAGCTGGTCGGCACCTGGGGGAACCTGGCGCACCGCATGTTGAGCTTTGCCTACAAGAACTTTGAGGGGCAGGTGCCCACGCCGGGCGACCTGACCGCAGAAGATCAGGCCATCATCCAGCGGATGGAAGAGGCCTTTGAGCCAGTGGGCGAACTCATCGCTGGGGTCAAGCTGCGCGCTGCCCTGAGCGAGGTGATGGGCCTGGCGCGTGAGGCGAACCGCTACCTGGACGCGGCAGCCCCCTGGCTGGTGCTCAAGAGCGACCGCGCGCGCAGCGCCACGGCCACCTATGTGGCCCTGCGGGTGATTGACTCGCTCAAGGTGCTGTTCGCGCCCTTCCTGCCGTTCTCGTCGCAAAAACTGCACGAGGCGCTGGGGTACGAAACCGATCTGTTCGGCGAGCAGGAAATCCTCCAGCTTGGTCAGGACGCGGACGCGCACCAGGCGCTCACCTATCGCCAGCCGTGGGAGGGTAGCGTCTGGCAGCCCAGCCAGCTCAAGGCGGGTCAGCCGATACATCGGCCCCAGCCCTTGTTCCGCAAGCTGGAACCCGAGATCGTAGAGCAAGAACTCGCCCGTTTGGGATAGCGGATACAGTGTGCGGGGATAGCGTGGTGTAAATCGCTACGCTATCCCCAATTGCTTTTCGAGAGCGATCAGACCCAAAGCCGAGCCGCCCCGTCACTCGGCCCCCCACAGCAGGAGGATGTGTGCAACAAGCCCTGGATAAACGGGATACCATTCAGGTGAGCGAGCTGGGCGTGCGAGTCATCGTCATCCTGTACCTGATTCTGGGCGCGCTGTACGCCACCGCTACGCCCCCCTGGCAAGCGCCCGACGAACCCGCCCATTATAATTATGTAAAATATATCGCCGAACACGGCCAGCTTCCCGAACTGCAACCGGGCGACTATCCCCACGAATATCTGGAAGAGATCAAGGCGGCTCGCTTTTCCCCAGACCTGTCGGTGGACCCCATCCGCTACGAGTTTCACCAGCCTCCCCTGTACTATCTGGTGAGTTCGATCATCTACCGGATCAACCTGGGCCTGTTCGATCTGCCCATGCTGCTCGTGTTGCGGGGCTTGAGCCTGCTGCTGGGAGCTGCCGCGCTGCGCATCGGGTACAACGTCGTGCGCGCCGTCTATCCACAGGAACCCTTGCTGGCCCTGGGCGCTGTCGCCTTTGCCGCTACCCTGCCCATGCATCTCACCATGACCGCCACGGTGAACAACGACGTGCTGACCGGCCTGCTGCTGGCCTACATCGCCTGGAAGGTGTTTGCCATGCAGCCCGGCGACTGGACCCCGCGCCGGTCTTTGGGGCTGGGGGCACTGCTGGGGCTGGCTTTTCTCACCAAGCTTCAGAGCTATGCAGCCTTTGGCATTGTGCTGTTCGCGCTGGCATGGGATACCTGGCAGGCGCGGCGCGGCCCGTCATCTCTTACCTGGCGGCGGGCGATAGGTTGCGCGGGGATTCTGCTGGGCACTGCGCTGGTGGTGGCCTCCCCCTGGCTGCTGAACAACATCGCCATGTATGGGCTGACGGACCCGCTGGGACTGGCTCGCCACGACGCGGTTGTCACCGGCCAGTTGACCACGGCGCAATATCTGGCCGACCACGGCGCGCTGGCGCTGGCCCGAGCCTTTATCCAGACGACGTTCCAGAGCTTTTGGGGGCAATTTGGCTGGATGGGGGTGGTGTTGCCCCAGCGGGTATATCTGGCGCTGGCGGTGCTCAGTGGGCTGGTCATCGTGGGGGCAATCGCCTATGCGGTGCGCGTGTTGCGCGGCGGTGAGCCGCTCCAGCCAGCCACCCGGCGCGGGCTGGTGTTGCTGCTGGTGTGGGGCAGCCTGTCGGTGATGGGCTATCTGTGGTGGAACACGAAGTACCTGCAACATCAGGCGCGGTACCTCTTCCCCGCGCTCATCCCGTGGGGGGTCGCGTTTACGCTGGGGTTCCGCGAGGTGCTGCGGCGCGCGTTCTGGCCCGCGCTGGCGCTGTTGGGACTGGCCGCTCTCGCCACACTCGGCGTCGGGCTGGCAATGGGAGATGTCAAGGGGTTCACCCTGGCGCTGCTGGTGGTGGCGGCGGGAGCATTGGCGGGCGCGCGCTGGCTGGAACAGCGGCGGCCCGGCGCACCCCTGGCGTTGTTCTATTCGGGCATGGCCGCCTTTGCCATCCTCTGCCTGTACGTCTATGTCGTCCCGGCCCTGCGGCCATAGCCAGGGCTAGCCGCGAAAAGTAGGCGCGCCTACAAATTGGACCGCCGCCATCCTTGGCTAATGGCGCTAACTTTTCGCGGATCAAGTGCTGGGGCAAGATCGGGGTTGCCCTCATCCGCCCTTCGGGCACCGGCATGTATGCCGCTCGGCAGCATGCCGCCTTCTCCCGGGGGGAGAAGGCGGTAAGCGCGGCAATATGCCACCGGCAT
>JAAYXX010000162.1 GCA_012515695.1 Chloroflexota bacterium | reverse complement strand
GAGGTTGCCGCGGTTTCAACCGCCCATCCTAATGGCGGCTATCGAACTATTTTGCCAAGATTCGTGTTCTATCTCGCCCCGGCGGACGGGAGGATGATGCCGCCACGGCCCGCCCCGCGCCGTTCTTCGCCACGGTCTTGAGCTTGATCCTGTTCTTCCAGCGCCTTGAGCCGGGCGGACAGCTCTTCCAGGTCCGAAACCTCGACGCCATAGCCGGGCGTGCCCTCTAACAGCTTGTGAATCAGTTGGCGCTCTAGCTGGTGAATGAACTCTTGCGGCGAGCGATAGCTCTGCCACTGCGCGCCCGACTGCCGCATAAAGTAGGACGTGGCCGGAGAGGCCACCACCTCGACGTTGTGAAAGGCAAACGTGGGGAGGCCCATCTCCTGGGCAACCATCCACTCCACGCCCATCGGCGCCATGATGTCCATGCCCAGCAGGATCACGTAAAACTGGCTGCCGCGCAGGGCGTCCAGGTCGGGATTCATGCGCTCATAGTAGGCGGGCGTGCGCTTGATAGTCCATTGGGTCGAATGGAACATGCCCGCCAAAAGCTGCCCCAGCAGCTCGCACTCGGCGTCCATCTCGGGAGAGGCGCTCACATAGACCGCCAGTTGCTTTGCCATCTGTTCCCTTTCCTCCTTGCCTGATAGATGAAACAGAAAGCAGGTCTAACCAACCTTACAGGTTGGGATCAATCAGTGCCTTGACCGTGCGGAAATGCTCCACGTCGTCTAGCGCCTGGTTGGCTTCTGCCAGGGAATAGCGACGGCTGATAAAGCGCTCCCAGGCAAAGTGGTCGCCGTGCTTGGCCAGCACGCGAATGCCCCGCCAGAAATGGCTCAGGTCGCTGCCCCAGCTTCCGCGTACTTCCAGGTGCTTGCGGTTGATGTCCACATGCGGGTTAAATTGGATGTTGCCCAGGTCGGTGTATTGCCCGACGATTACATAGCGGCCCGCGTCGCGCGCCATGCCAAATCCCTCGTTCACCGCCTTGGGGTTCCCGCTCGCCTCGATGACAATGTCCGCGCCGCGCCCGTGGGTCAGTTCCAGCACGCGGGCGACGCGCTCTTGCGGCGGCACCTCGTCAATGTTGATGGTGACATCTGCGCCCACTCGCGTGGCTTCTTGCAGACGGTTGCTGGGGCCGCCGATGACGATTACCTCTGTCGCGCCGGAAAGCTGCGCGAGGATGGCGGCGGTCAGCCCTACCGGGCCGCTCCCCTGCACCACCACCGTATCCCCCAGCATGATCTCGGCCCGTTCGATGGCGTGGACGGCGGTGGGCAGCCCGCAACCAGCCCCGATAAAGCGCTCCGGGGGCACCGATTCGGGCAGCGGGACGACCTTGACGCCCGGCTTGAGATAGATCATCTGCGACCAGCCGCCCAACAGCCCTTCCTGAGCCGAGTAGGTGATGCCATAAACCCGGCGGTGGGGGCAGCGCGTGGAGGCTTTGGCTACGGTGCAGAACCAGCAATGGCCGCAGGTCTCGTGGACGTCCAAAAAGGTGACGATCTGGCCGATTCGCAGCGGGACACCGTCCAGGTCGGTGGGTTGGCCTTTCAGGTCCACGATCTCGCCCACGTTGACGTG
>JAAYXX010000161.1 GCA_012515695.1 Chloroflexota bacterium | reverse complement strand
TGCCAAACCGGCGGGCGATGCTATAGAGCGTGTCGCCCCGTTGGACAGTATAGTACTGGACCGGCGCAGGCCCCGTGGGGCCGGAACCCGGCCAACTGATCGGCCACCCCGTCCAGCCTTCGGGGGGTATGACAAGCTGTTGGTAGACATAAAGGCTGTAGGTGGTCATACGGTTAGCGAGCATGATGAGCGGGACGGTTGTATTGTAGCGTTGGGCGATGGTATAGAGCGTTTCGCCCGGCATGACGACATGGATAATTGGCCCCGGCTGCATGGCTGAGGGGATGAACAACGCCCGGTAGGCCGAAATAGTGGTGCTGCTGAGGCCGTTGGTTGCCATGATGGCCCAGACCGTCGTGTTGTATTTGCGGGCGATGCTGAACAGCGTTTCGCCTGGCTGGACGATGTGCACGATGGGGCCGGGAGGCGTTTCGCCGCTCACAGGAATCCAGATAGTCTGCCCGGCGCGCAGGAAGGTGGTCATCATGCCATTAGCCTGCATGATGGCCTGGACGGTGGTGTTAAAGCGGCGGGAGAGGCTGAATAGTGTGTCGCCAGACTGCACCACATATTGAGTTGGCTCGGTGATGATCTGCGTGGGTGTGATGTTGGGTTCCAGCGTGTGGGTAGGCGCGAGCGTGATCGTGGGCGAAGGCCCCGACGTGGGCGTGGCCGTGATGGTTCCTGTTGGTGTGGGGGGGACGCAATAGCGAGCTACGTAATCTAGCCCATTAATGGCCTGCTCGCCATCGGGTCGCAGGTCCAGGGCATCCCGAAAAGCCTGTGTGGCCTCGGTGCATTGGCTGTTCCTCAATAGCTCAAAGCCCAGGTTTACATAGGCAAAGTAGTGGCGTTCCTGAATATCCCGATAGTTCGGGTCAATTAGTTTGATTTCCTCGATGAGAGGAATGGCCTCTTCCCAGTTCATGGTGTTCCAGGCGATTTCCATGAGCGCGTACAATCCCTCCAGCGTCTCTTGCTCCGTGAGCGTGGGGGGGACTGTGGGTTGCAGGGCAGCCCGGGGAGCGAAGGGAGGAGGGGGCGGCGTCTGCGCAGGGCCAGGAACGTGGGCGACTTGCTGGCCGCTGGGTGTGGGCGGGGTATGGGCGGCGGTGGCAGGCGACGCCGCCAGCCCCAACAGCAGGCCGAGCAGGGCAACGGTGGATAGCAGCCGGAGCACGGTGTGACGGGGCCGGCCGATGATGGATGAACTTTTGCGTTGGGTTACCATGTGACAATCCTTCTGTTCATCGGAGCGGGATGACAAGTTGCTGGCCGACGTAGATGGTCGTGTTACGCATATTGTTGGCGACCATCAGGTCTTGAACAGAGATATTATAGCGGCTGGCGATTGCCGAGAGCGAATCGCCGCGCCTGACGGTGTAGATCAATGTATCGGGCTGGGGCGTCGGCGTAGCGGCGTCTGCGGTGTCCATGCTAGCCAGGCCGAGCAACGCCTGTTCGCCATCGGGGACGAGACGCAGGGCCGCCTCATAGTGCGCTCTGGCCTCTGTGTGTTCCCCACGCCTGACCAAATCCTCGGCCAACTGGATGTGAGCCTGGTAAACGAGTTCTCTGGCGTTTTTCTGCTGTGGCGATAGCCCCAACAGGCGCTCGCCATGCTCGATGACGGCGGCCCAGTTCTCTTGCAGCGCTTTTTGTTGAATGAGCACTTGCAGGTGCAACAGCTCGCTCTGCTGGTCGGCTGTGAGGGCCGTAGCTGACGGCGCGGGTGTGGGCGCAAGCGATGGGATGATGGGCGGCTCGGCCCCGGCGCTCAGGTCGGAGGCAAAGAGCAAGAGTTCAGCCTGCGCGACGGACGGGCCATCCGGCTGGATGGTGAGCTTGTCCAGGACAAACGTAGTGTAGGAGTGGCTGCCGATGTGCTCCATGAACCGCAGCAGGTCGGGTAACTCGCCACGCGCCTCGATGAGAAAGCGGTCCATCCGGTAGACCGGGGCTGTTTCCGGAGCGGGGTCGCCGGGCAATGCCTCCATGCGCGTCAGTTGGACGCCGAGTTCGTCGGCATGCTGGTAATAGCGGGTTAGCTCCTGGGACGCCTGTTCGGTAGTGGGCCAGTCAGCGAGCAGCGTCTGTATCTGGCCCTGCGTCTCGGCTATCTGCTGTTGCAGCATAGCGGGCTGGGCCGCCTGGGTGCGCCTGGCCTGTACGATGGTTTCCTGAAGGCTGGATAGATTGGCCTCCATGTTCTTTCGCTGCTGTATGGTTCGCAAGAACAGGGGTAGCGTGATGGCTGCGAGAATCACCAGCACGAGCAGGCTGGCAGCGCCCACCAATAGTAGTGGGTCTTGCGCTCGCAGGCGGTGGATGATACCCTGGCGCGGCGCGCTCATGGGGCAGCCTCCTTTATACGAAGCCGGAGAACAAACTGCACGCCAAACCGGCCCGTCTCCTGTATGCTATCGCCAGCCAGGAGCGGTAACTCTGGCCTCAGGGGCGAGGCCAGCCCCGGGCGTGTTCTGGCTGTGCGGTGCGCGGGAGTGCCGGATACAGAAGCCTCTGTGGCGCTGGCGGGCAGCGCAACGGCAGGTGTGGGTGTCGCGGCGCCCAGTTCGTGAACGCGCAAATAGTACTCCATCGTTGGGCCAAAAGGCCCGTCGTTGAATATCGTTATGGTTACCTCGCCGTTGCTGACGGCATCGAACTCGACGCGCGAGTTCGGGGAACCGGGCAGCGCGTCATCATTCTGGCAACCGTTCGGCTCGCAATGGGTGATGGGGCCGTGGACCAATAGCAGTGTGTCTACCCCGCCAGCCAGAGGAGAGCATTGGAGGTCTGTTGGCGAGAAGGGCACCGTCGTTGTGATCGCGGCGGCGGGCAGGTCTCCATTGCCGCAGGTCATGACTGCGTAGCGGCGGCCAGCCTGCACAGCGAGCGTTACACGGTCAGTATCCAGGTTCGGGTAAAAGGTGTGCCGCTGGACCTCGCCTACGGTGATGTAGCGTTTGGTGCTCTCGTCCGGCTCGTATGCGTCGCCAGTCAATGGCCCCAGATCGTCTACCTGCACGGCATAGCTGGCGTCTGGCGCATATGGCCCCTTGTTGGTGATCGTGACCGTGGCGTTGGCATCGCTACCGGACTCGTTCAGCAATTCGACAAAGGAAGAACGATCCCCGGCAGCCCGGTCATCGTTGGTCAGGTGAGTGGCGCCCATGTCGACGGCGAGGACGGTATCCACCGCTGGGGCCAGGTTCGCGGTGTAGATGGCATAGCGGTGGCCCGCGCGGGCGACAAAGGTAACCCGGTCCACGTCACCGGCAGGGTAGAACGTGCGCTGCTGGGGTGTGCCGAGCGAGATGGACGCTGGCGTGGTGTCATCGGGTTCGTGGCTGTCTCCGGCGGCGCTCTCGGTTACCTTGAGCTTGTAGGTGCGGCCTGAGCCAAAGAGTCCCTTGTTGGTCACGGTGATATACGCTGGCGCGTCGCTGCCCGTCGTGTTCTGAATATAGACATGGGAACTGGGGTCAAACGCTGAACGGTTGTCATCGGTATAGGTTGCGCCACCCATCTGCACGGTGAGGACCGTGTCTACGCCAGCGGCCAGATCGGTGGTTTCGATATCGTAGGCATAGCCTGTTCTGGCAGTAAAGACCATGCGATCTGTGTCGTTTGCCGGGCAAAAGCTGTGCGTTTCCTGTGTGCCCACGTTGATGGTGCGGGCTATGTGATCGTCGGGTTCATACGCGTCGCTACAGCCGGGCGTGTGCGTAGGTGTTGCGGTGCGGGTGGGGGTGGCACTTGGTGGCGTGGTGGCGGTGGGCACGACTGCCAGCTCGCTGAGTGTGAGCCAGTAGCTCTTGTCCGCGCCATATTCGCCGAGGTTGGTGATCGTCGCACCGGCGCGCCCGTCGCCGATGGCTGTGAAAACCACGCGCGAGGAGCGATCGCCCGAACTGACGTTGTCGTTCTGGTGGGTTTGCCCGTGGGCGAGCACCGTCAGGACGGTATCCACCCCGTCCGCGAGATCGTAGGTCTTGATTTCATAGACGTGTCCCGCCTGGATATCGAACTCGACCCAGTCCACATCCTGGCTGGGAAAGAAGGTATGCGACTGGTGTTCCCAGAGGCGGATGGGCTTGGGGAGCTTGTCGTCTGGCTCGTAGGAATCACCGGCCAGCTCTTGCACGTGGAGGTTGTAGCCCATCGCCGGGCCAAACTGCCCCCGGTTGGTGACTGTTACCCAGGCGGCGCCATCGCTGGACGCTTGAAAGAGCACGCGGGAGGAGTAGTCTCCGGCGCGGACGTTGTCGTTTTCGTGAACCTGGTTGTTGGCAAAGACAGAGAGAAACGTATCCACTCCGGGACTGAGGTTCGAGGTACGCACCTCATAGGCGCGGCCTGCGCGAATAGGAAAGGTAACGCGGTCCACGTCCCTGTTGGGGTGGAAAATGCGGGCCTGGGTCTCGCCGGGCGTGATGGCGGCGGGGTCGAGGTCGTCCGGCTCCCAGGCGTCTCCCGACGCCTCCTGCACCAGCAATGTATACCACTTGTCCGGCGCGTACGGGCCGCGACTGCTCACTTTGACCCGAACCTCCTGGTCGCTGTCTGAGGGGATCTGAACCTCGATCAGGGAGGCGGGGCCTGCTGTGCCTGTGCCAGCGGGGCACTCGCAGGCGAGCAGCGCGGGGTCATTCGGCTGGCAGTTGTCGTTTCTGAGCCAGGCTCCCCCGCCGACGCTTACCTCAAGGAAGGTGTCCACGCCCGCCGCCTGGGGCTGTGCCTGGATGCAGTAGCGTCGGCCAGCCTTCCCCTGGAAGACTACCTGATCCACGTCATGGATGGGGTTCAGGTTGTGCCATTGCAACTCGTCCAGAGCGATGGGGCTGGGCAGGAAATCGTCCACCTCATAGCGGTCGTAGGGAGCAGTGGTGGCTGTTGCCGTAGGCTGGGGCGTGCTTGAGGTGGGCGTCCTGGGATCGGCAGGGGTGGCGAGTTCTTGCATGGCCTGAATCTCGACCTGCGCGAACTGGCCCGATTGGTCGAGCGCCTGAATGTAGGAGAGCGCGTCCTCCTGGGTTTGGGCAAGGCCGGTCAACTCTAGTTCGCCGCCGGTCTGGATCAGGTGGGTCAGATGGATACGGCTCTGGTCGTGGGCGAGGATGGCCCCAAATGCGCTCTGCCAGTCGCGCCGTGCCGCGCCTATGGTGGGCTGCGCGGCCTGCAAGACATGCAGCGTATTGGCGGTTTGCGCGAGTTCATCGTTCAGGGCTTGCACGTCGGGTGGCGGCGTGCGTAGGGCTTGAAGCGTGCTCTCGGCCTGGTGCAGAGGAGCGGCAAGCTCTTGGATGCGCGTGCGGTTTACATAGGTAGCGATGGACGTGGTCAGGACAAGGGCGAAAAGGATAGCCGAAACCGTCCAGATCAGCACAAGGATGGGTGACTTGATCCGGGGGGCGTGTCCTGTGGGGGGAGTATTCAGATCAAACGGCTCCGGCTGTTGCATATTGGGCGTTATCTCGAATCCTCACAATGGCAGGGCGACGGATGCGAGTGTCAGGGATGCTCTCCGCCTTGCGAACTGCCAAAAGGTCCATTCGTCTCCATTGTAGCACATGTTTGCCTGGCTGTCATCCTGTGTCCATGTCGCGCAACCCCTGGTCTGGGAGACAGGGCGGAGCAAGGGGGGCAAAGGGTAAGCGATCCGTGAATTTGCGCTCAAAGGCGCGATCAGCTATCGGGGTCCAGCGGGAAGCTATAGCCGTGGCGCGGGACTGTCCGAATGAGCCGAGGATGACGGGCATCTCGCTCGATCTTGCGTCGGAGGTTGAGCACGTGCATACGCACCAGGGAGAGGTTGCCGCTGCCGGGGGGATAGTCCCACACATCTTGCAGGAGCCGTTCGGTAGAGATGACCTGTCCCGCGTGCGCGACGAGGTAATGGAGCAGTCGAAACTCGATGGGGGTGAGGTCTACTGGCTTGTCGTAGACGAATGCAGAGCCATCGAGGGGGTCAATGCGAACCGGAGGGATGGCGACCATGCCCACGGTGGGGGAGGAGCCGGAATGGCGCAACAGGGCGCGCACGCGCATTTCTAGTTCATTCAGGTGGAATGGTTTGGTCAGATAATCGTCGCCGCCCGCCTCAAAGCCAGCGATTTTGTCTTCGATGGCTTCTTTGTAGGTAAGAAAGATGATGGGGACGGACGATAGTTGCGGGTGGGTACGCATGAACTTGCAGATTTCGATGCCGTTGACGTCGGGCAGGACGATGTCCAGGATAACCAGGTCAGGGCGCTTCTCCTGAAGGCGGGAAATGGCCTGACGGCCCGTATGGGCAGGGATGACGGTATGAGCATGCTGACGCAAGAGCCGCTGTACGACTTCTACAATGTCCTCATCATCGTCAACCACGAGAATGAGCGCCATGACATCTCCCTTGTGGTTCATGTTACGAGAATGAATTATAGTTTACGAAGAGCGCCTGTCAAGCAACCTCGAACGCAGACTACGTTTGTTGGTCTCCGGGCGGCCCGGTGTTATTTGGGGAGGGGCAGGGATGTCGTCAGGCGCTGGCTGTGGTGCGGGGGGCTGGCTACCGGTGTGGAAGGGAGTAGGCTCCACCTGTAATGCTCGTTGGAGCAACTCGCGTTTTTCCGGCTCTCTGATGCTGCGGGCGGCTTCCTCGAGGTGGCGAGCGATATCGGTCTGCATTCGGAGCGCGCTCAACGCATTGATAACCACCTGCTGCCGGTCCGCAGGCGCCCGGAACAGGGTTTCGACCAGCGCCTCTGCCGAGGCAATTCCCTCGCTAACCAGGGCCTGCGTGATGCCGTCCAGGTGGGGTTCGGAGGCCCAAAGCAGCGCGTCGGCCAGTTCTTCCCGGACGCCGAGTTTGACCAGGAGGGTCGCCACCTTTTGGGTGATCTGGGGGTTGCTGCTACGCAGCGCGGCCAGCAATTGGTCGCGCACGCTCTGCCCGTACTCCTCGATGATACGGTAGCTTCGCGCCGCCACCTGGGGATGCTTGTCGGCGAGGCCCATCAAGAGGCTATCGAACGCTGCGAGGCCGATGGCGCGGAAGGATGCTTCGGCGGCGTCGGCCACGGTGTCGCTATGGTCGCCCAGCGCCCGCAGCAACGGGGTAAAGTCGATCAGGTCGGCGATCTCGCCCAGTTCCTTGGCGGCGGACAGCCTTCGCGAGCGGTCGCGGCTGTGCAGGTCGGCGTAGAGTGTGGCGGTACGCCGGAGAAAGCGGACGTCGCGGTAGTAGGGGGTCTCGCTCTCGATGGTGGCAAAGGCGTTGATGGCGGCGGGCCATTCGCGCTGTTTGTATGCCTGCACGCCCTGGCGGTATAGCTGCTCCCGCCGCCAGGCGGCAGTCTCGGCGGAGCTAATCAAGGTATCGAGTTGGTCAATATCGCGATAGCGAGGCTGGATCAGGCGGATATCTTCGACTAGCTGGCGCGCGTCGGCCCACTGCTCCAGCTTGATCAGTTCGCGAAGCTGGCTGTAGCTCTTGGAGAGTTGCCTTTCGCGATCCAGGCGTTGCCGTCGTCGCGTGCTGTGCCAGGTATGGGCGACGATGGCGGTCAGCGCGCCCAGCAGCAGATAGGGGATCGCGATGCCAAAGAACGAGTTGGCGAAGGAGCGGATGGCGCGCTCCAGGGCACTCTCCAGGCGGATGTAGAAACCGAGTTCAGGGATCGAGACCGTCTGGTCGCTCAGGCGGATGATGGGCACGATGTTGACGCGGTAGCCGCGCAGCAGCGTGCCCCGCAACTGGGTATTGGCGTGGGCCACGCGCAGGTCATAGGGCAGGGCATCCGGGTGGCCCGGCAGCACCTCCAGGCGACCGGGCACGTGGAGGCCACTGGCGTCTACAAAGGCGACGGCCTCATTGGGGAGGGGCAGGATTAGCTCTATGGGCCGGACGCCACTCGGCTCGAGCGCGCGCGCGTACACCGTGACAAGCTCTGCTGTCGCGGAGCGGTCGCCGCTGTTGAGCCGAGTGGGGTAGACCAGGACAAGCTCGGTGCCGGGCAGGCCATAGGCCCGAAGGTTGACAGACTTGCTGGCATAGCGCGCGGGCGACGTAGCCAACCCGATCATCAGGCTCAGGGAAAGGAAAAAGAACGCGGCAATGCCAGCCATGAGAATTGCCCACCGGTAACGGTGCAGTTGTTGGAGAACTCGATCCGTTTTCA
The DNA here is from genome assembly GCA_012515695.1 of Chloroflexota bacterium. Lineage (GTDB taxonomy): Bacteria > Chloroflexota > Anaerolineae > UBA1429 > UBA1429 > JAAYXX01. The sequence goes on along the minus strand of JAAYXX010000161.1, from coordinate 1,630 downwards.
GTGCCTGGACTCTCATCTTTACCGCTTTGCTTTCTAGGCCGGATTATTTGCGACTCAGCGGCCAGTCGAGCCGAAACCCGCCTTTCCCGATGTGATGCCGTCTGGTGGCGAGGCCAGCATTTGAAAGGCGTGCCGGTCTACGGCAAGCGGCCACATCTGCGCGATGCGGTCGCCATGTCGGATGATACGCGGCCAGGGGCAGTAGATCAACGCGCACAACTCCTGGCCGTTGAACTCGGACTCGACAAGGCCATCATGCACGATAATGCCCCGCAGAAAATTGCCACTGCGGCCGGTGACGCGGACAGCGGCGCTTTCCGGGATGCGGAGGGCCAGCCCCACGGGAACCCGGCAAAAGCCCCATACGAGTCGCCAGCCCCGGCCAGGGATGCGCGCCTTCAAGTCGAGCGCCACGCCCTGGTGGCGCTCTGGCGGCTGCGCGCCCTGACCCACGAGCCAATAGTCAATCATGGCTATCCCTCAGCGCCTATTGGTTGACGAGCGAACTGGAATCTAGAATGATCTCCTGGTCCGACGGCAGCAGAACGGTAGACACGCCGGGAGCCAGTTTGCTGGCCCACTCGTACTTGATCAATTCGGGGTTGCCGCGCAGTTGCTCGGCGATGAGCCGGAGCGCCTCGGCCTCGGCCTGGGCCTGCAACTTGCGGGCTTCGGCCTGCCCCTCGGCGGCGATGATAGCGGCTTTTTTCTCACCTTCTGCTTTGGCAAGAGCTATCTCGACGTCCTTCTGTGCGGCTTGCAACTCGTACTGCTTCTGCAGGGCGGCCTGCTCTGCTACTTGTTTGCGCTCGATGGCCATGTCAAACTCGTCGGAGAAGGTGACGTTTGCCAGGGTGAACTGCTCGACAACGATGTGGTACCGACTCAAGCGATTCTCTAGTTCCTCGCGGATAAGCTCCTTGAGAGCAGGGCGCTCCATGAGGATGTTCTCCACGCGATAGGCAGACGTCGCGGCCTTGATGGCTTCTTGCATGGCGGGGACGATGATAATGTTTTCGTAATCCAGGCCGACATCCCTATACAGGGCACTGACATTCTGGGGGTCCAGATGATAGTTCAGGATACCCTGCACGTGAATAGTTTGCAGGTCGGAGGATGCGGCTTCGGCGTCCTGTTCCAGCTTTTTCGTGCGCACATCCACCTGGACGATCTGGCGCAAGACGGGCGGGATGACCAGGTGAAAGCCTTCGGCCAGGGTGGTCTGTTCCACGCGGCCCATCATCACGACGACGCCGCGATGGCCGGGGTTGATGACCGTGTAGCTGGAAAAGATCACCAACAGGGCGACGACTGCCAGGATAGCTATACCTACAGTGCGTAGACTGAAACGAGACTTGCCTTGCATGGGACGATTCCTTCCTTGGTTAGGTGCGGATGTTTGTCGGGCGGATGAACCAGGTGGAGTGAAATTGATGGGCAACCGAGTCAAGCTCCTCTCTATGTGAGGCGCGGCGAGCGCCTAATGCTCTCGGGTAACACTATTCTAACCCATTACGAGATTTCTGTGAAACGGGTTGCGCTTCAGGGCAATTGCATCTAAACATCGAGCACCTTGAGGAGATAGGCTGTATCCCAAGCTGCTCTGAGACGCTTGGCCTTCAGGCCGCAT
>JAAYXX010000160.1 GCA_012515695.1 Chloroflexota bacterium | reverse complement strand
TGCCCGCGCCGTGCGCTACAAGCAGGCGTTGCTCTCCGCGTTTCTCCAGCAGGAGGAGGCCCGGCGGCTGCTCGACAAGATGATCGCCGAGGGCAGGCTGCCCGAAGGAGAGCACAAGGAACTCCCTGAGCAACAGGCGCACCCCAAACCTCAATAGCAAGCGAACGGCGCTCTAGCAGAGATACGCGGCCCTGATGAGTTTTCAACAAAATAGTTCGGTGATAGCCATCAGGATGGGCGGTTGAAACCGCGGCAACCGTTGCAAAGTCCACCTTCGTGGACTACAGTCGCACCTTCGGCGACTGCAGATCAGCCCACGAAGGTGGGCGCGCCAACTTGTTGGCGATGCAAACGTTGGTGCAGTTTCAACTGCCTGGGGGATGGCGCGTCTCGGAGCGTTTTCATATAGCTGTTGTATTCCATAGCCCATCAATGTCGAGGTAGAGCGTATGTTGATAGCGTGGTTTCGGCGCAGACACGCGTCGCGTTGGAGTATTGTCCTGGTCCTCCTGCTTGGCCTGAGCGTAGTTCAGGCAGCCCCGAGCAATGCCGCGTTGCCCGCCACACCAGAGGCCCCGGCGATTGTCGTTGACCTCCCCCAGCAGCCTCCCAGCCAGCCGCCATTGCCCGCGCCAGAAGAGGGGCATGCGCGCGGCTATGTGCAGCCGCCTTTTGATATGAGCCATTTGGATAGCCAACCCGTGAGCGCTCTGCGGGCCGCTGGTCATCCCTCCGCGTGGGATTGGCGCGACCAGGGAAAGGTGACGCGTGTACAGAATCAGGACACGTGCGGGGCCTGCTATGCCTTTGCGACGCTCGCTAGCTGGGAGTCGCAGCTGCTCATCCAAGAGCCGGGCAGCCCGGCGCTCGATTTTTCCGAGAACCACGCCATCGAGTGCAACTATATGCAGACGGGTTGTTGGGGAGATACCATTTGGGGCCTGATGGGGTTGTTTTCCGCCCACGGCGCTGTGTTGGAGGCCGACGATCCCTGGAATCCGGCGGACCAGCCGTGCAACCAGGGCGCGCCCTATGCCAAGACGGCCACCGATATGTGGGTGTTGGCAGGCGGTAGCACCCCGCCGGTGGATGCGCTCAAGGATTGGCTGCTCGCCTATGGCCCCTTGTACGTGGCGATGGATTCGGGCGAGTGGCCCAGCGCTTGGGCGAACGAGTTTGAACGCTACGATGGGTCGTATACGCTTTATTACCCGGTGGCACAGGCGCAGCTCAGGCTGAACCACGCCGTGTTGCTGGTGGGCTGGGATGATGCATTGGCGCACGCTGGCGGCAAGGGGGCGTGGATCGTCAAGAACAGTTGGGGAACCGAGTGGGGCGATGACGGTTATTTCACCATCGCCTACAACTCGGCTGGGCTGGGCAGCGAGGCGGCGCTGATCCGTGGGTGGACGAACTATGCGCCGAATAGCGTCGTGTTGCACAACGACGAGGCGGGCGTGCGCGGCTGGGTCGGCTATGACGGCGTGGCGGATGCGTGGGTCATGGCGCGGCTGGTTCCTGACCGCAACGGCTATGTTACGCATGTGGGCGTGTGGACACGTGATCGGGTCGCGGACCTGGACCTATACCTGTACGATTCCTTTGATGGGCAGGCGCCAACTGGCCTGTTGCGGCCCGCCATAGAGAACGTGACGCTCGATTATGCGGGCTATCACAGCATTCCCATCTCGCCGCCGCTACAGGTGGCGAGCGGCAACGATGTGTATGTCAAGGTCAAGTACGGCTATGCTAGCGCGATACGTGGGCTGCCCGTGGACGACCAGTCACCGATTGCTGCCCGTGGGTCATATATCAGCCCTAACGGGGCGGATGGTAGCTGGACGGAATTAAGCGCGGGCGGAGGCGGCATGCCTGCGCTGGACATTGGCATTCGCATGCGCGTCGTGCCGCTCACGACGGCAAAGCACCGTGTGGGGCTGCCGTTTATCACGAACAAGTGACCGCCGAGACGCTAATGGAGATTTACTATTTAACCCGACGTGCCATCTCGTAGGCAGTTGAAACTGCACCAACCAATTGCATCGCCAACTAGTTGGCGACGCAACTGTTGCCGCGGTTTCAACCGCCCATCCTAATGGCCATTACCGAACTATTTTGTTAAACTTCATCAGCACCAGACGGAAGCAAATGCCCCGATCTGCCGGTGCATTGGCAGATCGGGGCGGTTTTTTGTGTGCCAGTCGCGCGCGCGTTGCACGCTAGCGCGCTAGTTGGTTGCGCGCACGCGCACGCCGGGAGCCAGGGCGCGCAGCTCTTGCGCCAGTTGCTCCAACTCGTCTTCGCGGAGAGAGGGCTGGGCGCTCATTTCCGGGCTGACTGCGGGAGCGGAGCGGAAAGGTTGCAGATACCACACCTCGCGCTCTGTCACCACGCGGGCCATGTCGCGCAGCATAGCGGCATCCACTGAGGGGGCCACCGTTGTACGCAGTTCATAGGCCGATCCCCAGCGACGCAGTAGCGCAAGGCTCTGCCGGATAGCCAGCAGGTCCACCGGCGCGCCCGCCACGTCGCTATAGCGTGGATCGAGCGGGGCTTTGAGGTCCATCGCGACATAATCCACCAGTTGCTCGTCCAGCAGCCGCGATAGCTGTTCTGGGCGGGTGCCGTTGGTATCCAGCTTGACAGCCATCCCCAGGTGTTTGATGGCCTGCGCCAGGTCAGCCAATCCCTGATGTAGCGTAGGCTCCCCGCCGCTGATGCACACGCCATCCAGGCGGCCAACGCGCGTCTGCAGCCAGTCCAGAAACGCGGGTATGCTGCTGACTGGCTGCACGCTGGAGGCGTCGAGCATCCAGCGGTTGTGGCAGTACGCGCATCGGAGGTTGCACCCTGCCAGAAAAACCGTGGCGGCGATACGCCCAGGGAAGTCTATCAGGCTGACTTTGGCGAGGCCAGCTATTTTCATGACGCTGCCGTATCCATTACCTGATCGCGCTCGGAGACGAACGTTACGCGCTGCTGGTATTCGGCCTTTTTGCCCTTGTTCCACTGTTGCACGGGCCGCAGGTAGCCCACCACGCGGGAATAGACCTCACAGGGCTGCTGTTCGCCACAGGTTGGGCAGGTAAAGTGTTCGCCGCTCAAGTAACCGTGGGTGGGGCAGATGCTAAAGGTAGGCGTCAGGGTAAAGTAGGGCAGGCGGTAGTTGCTGGCAACGCGCCGCACCATCTCTTTGGTCGCCTCGATGGAAGGGAGGCGCTCCCCCAGGAAGATGTGCATCACCGTGCCGCCGGTGTACTTTGTTTGGAGGTCATCCTGCCAGTCCATCGCCTCGAACAGGTCGTCGGTGGCGTTGACGGGCAACTGGCTGGAATTGGTATAGTAGGGATCGGCGGTTTCTGTGCCGGTGGTTGCCGTGATAATGTCGGGATAGCGCGACGTATCCAGCAGGGCGAAGCGATAGCTGGTAGCCTCGGCGGGCGTGGCCTCCAGGTTGAAAAGCTGGCCCGTCTGCTCTTGATAGGTCAAGAGACGCTGGCGCATATAGTCGAGCACCTTGTTGGCAAACTCGCGCCCGCGCTCGTCAGTCAGATCGCAGCCCATAAAGTTGAGCAGGGCCTCGTTCATGCCATTCAGCCCGATGGTATTAAAGTGGTTGGCCCAGTAGCTCCCGGTGCGCTGCTTGATGCCGTCGAGGTAATGGCGGGAGTAGGGATACAGGCCGCCCTCGGTAAAGCGTTCGATCACCCGCCGCTTGATGAGCAGGCTCTCCTTGGCGATGTCCATGAGCCGGTCTATGCGCTCGAACAAGTCCTCCTCGCTGGTAGCCAGGTAGCCGATGCGGGCCAGGTTCAGGGTGACGACGCCGATGCTGCCGGTGAGGGGGTTTGCGCCGAACAGGCCACCGCCGCGCTTGCGTAGCTCTTTGTTGGACAGGCGCAAGCGGCAACACATCGAGCGCACATCCTCCGGGTTCAGGTCCGAGTTTACGAAATTGGCAAAGTAGGGGATGCCATACTTCGCTGTCATCTGCCAGACCGGGTCGAGGTTGGGGTTGTCCCAATCAAAGTCGGCGGTGATGTTATAGGTAGGGATGGGGAAGGTGAACACGCGCCCGTGTGCGTCGCCTTCCAGCATTAGCTCGGCAAAGGTACGGTTCAGCAGGTCCATTTCGGGCTGGAACTCGCCATAGGTTTCCTCTTGCGGCTGGCCGCCGATGATGACATGCTGGTCGGCCAGCGTCGAAGGGACGACGAGGTCCATGGTGAGGTTGGTAAAAGGCGTCTGAAAGCCGACGCGGGTGGGCACGTTCATGTTAAAGATGAACTCTTGTAGAGCCTGGCGGACTTCTTTTGGGCCTAGCTTGTCATAACGGATAAAGGGGGCCAGGTAGGTGTCAAAGCTGGAAAAGGCCACGGCTCCGGCGGATTCGCCCTGAATAGTGTAGAAAAAGTTGACCACCTGACCCAGCGCGGCCCGGAAATGCTTGGGCGGTTTGCACTCGATCTTGCCGGGCACGCCGCCAAAGCCGCGCAGCAGCAGGTCCTGCAGGTCCCATCCGCAGCAATAGACGGCGAGAATGTAGAGGTCGTGCAGGTGAAGGTCGCCGTTGATGTGGGCTTCGCGCACGTGCTTGGGGTACAGGCGGTTGAGCCAGTAGGAGCTATTGACCGCGGTGAAAATATGGTTGTTCAACCCCTGGAGCGAGAAGCTCATATTGCTGTTCTCGTTGACGCGCCAGTCCAGGTGATCCAGGTAGCCGTCGATGAGTTCGTTCGCGTCGATCAGTGCGCGGATGTCGCGGAGCTTGTTGTGCAGGTCACGATAGAGGATATACGCTTTGGCCGTTTTAGCATGGCCGTGCTTGATCAAGGCTCGCTCGACGAGATCCTGGATATCCTCCACAGAGGGGACAATCCCCGTGTTGCCGAACTGTTCCTCGATCATCTCGATGACGATATTGGTGATAAAGATCGCCCGGCCATAGTCGTCACCGCCCACTGATTGAGCCGCCTTAAAGATAGCGTTGGTGATCTTGGTCTGATCAAATGGGACGAGGCGACCATCGCGCTTGCGAACCGTCTCGATACTGCACTCTGTCATGCTTGCCTCCGTAAATGTTATCCTGCCCTAAACAGGCGAGACATTCTTATAGAATCGGTCATGATGCCGTGGGCCAACCGAACGGTCCAGGCCCGCAAAGGCAATCCTTTCTCTTGAAAGGATTTTATCTGAATGCCGGAACGGCGGAATCCTGACCGATAAATGCGACATCCCTTTCGGTCGGGGTGAGTACATTGTTCCCGGCCAAACGTATACAGTTACAAGCAATAAGAGCTATCAGCAATAGATAGAGGTACGACTTGAGGCGAGGGAGCCTCACGCGGTGCATGCTGTGATGGGAGTAAGTGACGATCTTCTTGCGAAGGAGAGCGAAGGTGATATTGGATTCACATGCTCTCGCATTATAGCGCAGATCGCTGATTTTGGCAAGACTTCTTGCGTAAATTTCAGACGCGATTTTTGACCCACTACATCTAGTAGGTAAGTTCAGAGTTAATACTATGAATAGTGTTATGACTAGTAAATAACCAGGGGCAAGTCGAACAAATGTTCGTTATCCGCGAGAAATGCAGTTAATCTTGCATTCACGCCACCGGATAGCGACAGGGCTTTCAGGAGGAGGATGTTTGACGCGGATAGGGCGCACATTTATAATCTAATCTGCTCTATCGAAGAAACCGAGGCGACACGTTGTTTACGAAATGGCGACATCTACCTACCTGGCAGACTAACCTCTGGACGGCAGTGGCGGCCGAACTGCTCACCCTGTTGGGTTTTCAAGCAGGTTTTATCCTCATCCCATACTATATTCAGGAAATGGGAATCACGGATGCTACGCAGGTAGCAGCCTTTACGGGAACCTATCAGTCGTTGGGGTCTCTCGGCCTGGCCATCTTTACGCCGATCTGGGGGATGTTGGGCGATCGACACGGGCGCAAATCCATGCTTGTGCGGGCCACGGCGGCCACGGCTGTGATCGTTATGCTGACGGGGCTGGCGCGCACCCCAACGCAACTGCTGGTGTTGCGCCTGCTGCAAGGCTGTCTGACCGGCACGCCCGCGGCTGCCTCTGCCCTGGTGGCTGCCGGTTCCCCGAAGGAGCATCTAGCCTACGCGCTGGGCTTGATACAGACCTCCTTGTTCATTGGGCAGTCGTTGGGGCCGATGTTCGGAGGGTATATCGGGGATGCGTACGGATACCGGGCGACCTTTTTCGTCTCGGGTGCAATCATTCTGGCATCCCTGGTATTGGTCATCCTGGTGGCGCGGGAACCTGAGCGAGAGCCGTTGGTCGAGGTGGAGCGCGCTCAGGCGGCCAGGAAGCGGCCCCTGGATGTGCTGCGCGGGGTGGCGTCTCCTCGTCTGCTGGCCCTGATCGGGATGACCCTTACGTTCAACCTGACTTTTAGCTTTCTCAGCCCGATTATTCCCTTGTTGATCCAGGGTTTGGTAGCGGATTCGGGGCGACTGGCGTCCACGGCAGGCACCATCACGGGGGTAACGGCTTTTGCGTCGGCGCTGTCGGCGCTGATTGTGGGCAAGTTGAGCACGCGCTTTGGATGCAGCCGCACGCTGATGGGGTGTTCGATTGGCACGGCGGTGCTCTATTTGCCGCTGGTATTGGTGCGTTCGGTGCTTGGGCTGGGCACGCTATTGGGGATTCAAGGACTGTTCCGTGGGGGGATCTCGCCGAGCACCAGCGCGATGGTGGTAGAGGTGTCCCCTCGCGACAAGACGGGGACCGTGTTGGGATTCAACAGCAGTGCGGCGTCTGTAGGATATGGGCTTGGCCCCATCCTGGGCGCGGCGCTATTGAGCGTCTCCTCCTCCTCGACGGTGTTTTTCGTGGCGTGCGGGATGATGGGGCTGGTTACGGTGGGGGTGTTCCTGGCGGACAAGCTGGCTGGGAGCGACGTGCAGCCGAGTGGGCAGCCCGTTGTGGAAGCCCAGCCGAAAGCCTAGTGTCTGGGCCGCTGCGAGGGAGTGGTGGGCGCGCATAGCGGTTGACAGCCGGACCTGTTTGGTCCTATACTCCCCTGGCGGTAGACGCATGGGAATAATCCAATCCGGGAGTGGTTGATGGGCGCAGTCCTGCAGGAGTGGAATCAGTGGGGTATTGCCTTTATCGTGGCTCTGCAAGCGCGCACGGGCGGCGCCCTCGATGTGGCGTTTACCCTCATCACCGGGATGGGTGACGAGCTTTTCTACCTGATCCTGTTGCCGTTTCTATTTTGGTGCGTGGGCAAGCGGCAGGGGATACACATTGCCGCGCTGTTGTTTCTATCGCTGTTCATCAACCATCTGCTCAAACTGGTGTTCACCAATCCCCGCCCGTTTGTCGTTTCGGCGGACGTGATCGCCAAGGTAGAAGCGACAGGCTATTCCTTTCCCAGTGGTCACGCCCAGAATGCGGCGGTGATCTGGCCTGCGCTGGCGTTCATGTTCCGGCGGCGGTGGGTGGCGGCGCTGGCGGTTGTTTGTACGGTGCTGATCGCCATTTCGCGGGTATACCTGGGCGTGCATTACCCGCACGATATTATTGTTGGCGCGCTGGTGGGGCTGCTCATCGCCTATGTTTACGTCAGGCACGCGCCCGCTCTGGAAGAGCGCGTGGCTCGCTGGGGCGTTGGCTGGCAGTTGGCGGTCGTGCTGTTCCTTACCCTTGTCCTCAGCTTTTCGTTGACCAGTGACGATGCGCTGACCCTGGGCGGCAGCGTGTGCGGCATTGGGCTGGGGTACGTGTTGGAGCAGCGAACGCTACGCTTCCAGCCCAAGGCGAATTGGCGCAGCCGCCTGCTGTCGCTGGGCCTTGGAATGATCATCGTCGCGGCGGTGTATGTCGGGATGAAGGCCGTTGCGCCCACGACCGGTGACCTGGTGGCTGTGGCCTTGCGATTTGTGCGGTATATGTCTGTGGGATTTGTCGCCGTATACGTTGTGCCCTGGGTGCTGGTCAAGGCGTCGCTGGCGGATGCACCGACTGCTCGCGCTGGAGCAGCTTTCTAGTCCCCGTAGTCGCTCATCTATCTCCTTCGAGGTCGCTCCACTCTGTCATTGCCGCTGGAAATGGGTTGCGCTTGGTGATATACTGCGAGAGTGCGTCGGGTAGTTCCCTGGTCTGGCGTGCGTAATGCGGGCCGGACTGCAGGCGACGTGTGTGCGAGTTTGCGCGAAGGGGTGCCGCGTGGTGGGTAGAGCGCCCCGGTAAAGCGATTGGAAGTGTGAGGTTGTGTGTTGGGCGAGAATCAGTTTGTAGAGTCGGATTTGAAAACCTGGCAAGATGACATAAAGGTGAAATTCCGTAGTGTGGCGCTATTGGAAAATGCGCTCACCCATCGCTCCTATGTCAACGAATCCCCAGGCCTCGATTTGCCGGACAATCAGCGGCTCGAGTTCTTGGGCGATGCCATTCTGGATTTTCTGGTGGGGGAGTGGCTCTTCCACCGCTACCCGGACGCCAGAGAGGGTGAGCTTACCAGCCTGCGGGCGCATATCGTGCGCACCGGCGGGTTGGCCGGCTTTGCTCAGGAAATCGACCTGGGGCAGCATTTGCGGCTGGGCAAGGGGGAGGCCAGTAGTGGCGGGAGTGAGCGGCCCGCGAACCTGTGCGCCGGATTCGAGGCGCTGGTAGGGGCCATCTATCTCGATCAGGGCATGGACGCGGTACGCTCGTGGGTTTACAGGTTCCTGGAGGAACATGCGCGCGAGATTGACCAGCGCCGCAAGATCAAAGATGCCAAGAGCCTCCTGCAAGAATATACGCAGGGGGAGCTGCATGTTACCCCCACGTATCGCATTGTGCGGGAGAGTGGTCCCGACCATGCCAAGCTGTTTACCGCGCAGGTAGTGGTTGGCGAGAAGGTGTGGGGCGAAGGGACTGGCAACAACAAACAGGACGCCGAGCAGGCTGCTGCTCACAATGCGTTGCAGGGCCGAGACCTCTTGTAACCTGCAAGCTCGGGTTGTTTGCTTCACGATCATCCGATGAACCCGGCAACTCTTGAGGGATGGGAGTTGCTTTGCTTCATCTAGCGACAGGAAATCTATGCGCCTAAAGCGACTGGAACTGTACGGCTATAAAAGCTTTGCCTCGCGCACCGTTTTCGAGTTTGGCGAGGGTGTAACCGCCATCGTGGGACCCAACGGGTGCGGGAAGAGCAACATCGCGGACGCGATGCGCTGGGTGATGGGCGAGCAGAGCTATCGCTCTCTGCGCGCACAGACTACGGAAGATATGATCTTTGCTGGCAGTCGGCGACGCGCTCGCCTGGGCATGGCGGAGGTCATCATTACCCTGGATAACACCGATGGATGGCTGCCCATTGATTACACCGAAGTCACCATCGGCAGGCGGGCACACCGTTCTGGGGAGAACGAATACTTGCTGAACGGCCAGCGCGTGCGCTATCGCGACCTGCTCGATTTGTTGGGGAGTGGCGGTCTGGGGCGTAGCGCCTACACGGTCATCGGGCAGGGGATGGTAGACGCGGCTCTGGCTCTGCGCCCGGAGGCCCGACGCGGCCTGTTTGAGGAAGCGGCGGGGATTGCCCCGCATCTACGCAAGCGCGAAGAGTCGCTGGCGCGCATTGAAGAGACCGAGCGAAACCTGGAGCGGGTTAGCGATATTCTCAGCGAGATTCGCTCGCGGGCTGGCAGCTTGAGGCGGCAGGCGGAACGGGCCGAGGAGTACCTGCTGTTAACCCACGACTTGGAAGAGTTGCAGCGCATCTGGTACGGGTATCGCTGGCAACAGAGCAGCCATCGCATTCAGCAGGCTGCCGAGCGGCTCAAGCAGGAAGAGGAGCGCTTGCAGGCCCATCGGGTGTATGTCCAGGGATTGCAGGACAAGCGTGCTCAGGTCCAGCAGGCGCAGGCCCAGCAGCGCCAGGTAATCGAGAAGCTGTTGGAGCGGCAGGCCGCCCTGCGGGAGGATGCGACCCGTCTGCAGCGCGAACTGGCCGTCGCTGGCGAGCGGCGCAGGCTATTCCGGCAACAGCGCGAGTCCCTGGTGAGGGAACTGCAATCGCTGGCGTCGCGGCGGGACATATTGCAGCAGGAGATCGAGCGCACGACGCAGGAATTGGCCGAGCAAGAGGCGCTATACGCTGCCGGGCGGGCGGAGCTAGAGGACGCTCGCGCCGACCTGGAGAGGCTGAACAGTTCGCGGCGCGATGTGGAGAAACAGGCCACCGCCGAACAGCAACGGCTGAATCAGTTGACGGCGGCCCTCTCTGAGCATCGCGCGCGGTTCGAGCAGGCCGGGGAGCGCATTCGGGCATTGGAAGCCGAGCAGGAGGAGGCCCGCGCTGCGCTGGCCGATCTGGACGAACGGCTCAAGGCGTTGGAATCTCAGGGGGGCAAGCTGGCCGAGCAGGAGAATGCCCTGGCTCAGGCGCAGGCCGATCTGGAGCGGCGACAGGCGGAAACCGAAGCCGAGATTACCGCCACGCGGGATGGCCTGGAGCGGGCCGAGGAAACTGTCACCAGTCTGCGGGCCGAACGGAACCGGTTGGTAGCCCGCTATGAGAACCTGGGGCGACTGCGTCAAGAGTTGGGCGGCTATTATCCGGGCGTGCGCGAGGTGCTGAACCCTCGGGCCAACCTGTCCGGCTTGCTGGGCACCGTTGCCAACCTGATGCAAGTGCCCGCCGAGTTGGAGGAAGCCATCGAGTCGGCGCTTGGTCCGCGCTTGCAGAATATCGTGACCGAACGCTGGGTGGACGCTGAGGCCGCGATCAACCACCTGAAGCGCGCCCGCGCCGGGTGGGCGACATTCCTGCCGCTGGATACACTCAGAACCCGGCGGCCTGTGCGGCTTTCCCCTGGCGCGGGAGTGGTGGGCGTAGCCAGCACGCTGGTGCGTTTTGAAGAGCGGCTGCGCCCGGTATATGAATTGCTGCTGGGGTCCGTGGTTGTGGTGGATGATCTGGCCTGTGCCCGCCGGCTGTTGGGCGAGCGCACCGGCGCGTCGCTGTTCGTTACGCTGGCGGGCGAGACGGTGCAGCCGACTGGCGCAGTGAGCGGCGGCACGCGGCAGCAAACCAGTAACCTCTTGCAGCAAGAGCGCGAATGGCGTGACATGCCGGAGCAGATCAAGGCGGCGGAGAGCAATCTGGCCGATGCATTGCAGGCGTATGCCGCCGAGCAGGCTCGCCTGTCCGAGTTGCGCCAGGGCTTGAAAGAGTTGGAGCGGCAGTCCGCCAAGTTGCGCGTGGAAAGAGAAGCTGCCCACAGGGCCGTGAACCAGCATTCGCAAATAGTTCGCGACCTACAGCGAGAGCAGAAATGGCGACAGTCGCGACTGGATCAGGCTTCTGTCGAGTTGGAGCAGCAGCGTCACCGCGAGTCCAGCTTGAAGGCCAAACTTGGCGAGTTGGAGCAGCAACAGTTGGACACGACAACCCGCCTGTCGCAGATTCAGGAGCAGTTGGGCGCGATCAATGATGAGGGGTTGCGCCAGAGGGCCGCCGAGCTGGAAACGCGTGTGGCGGTGGCCGAGCGAACGGTACACAGCCAGCGCACGCTGCTATCCAGCCATCGCAACAGCCTGGCGCAGGTGGAGCAACAGCTTGCCGACAAGCGGACGCAGGACGCGCAGCTAGAGTCGTCGCTGCAAGAGCTGGCTGCCGACGAGGCGAGAGCCGGTAGCGAGTTGGCCGCGCTGGATAAGCGCCTGCAAGAGTTCGATGGACAGGTGCAACCGGCCCGGCAAAAGCTGCGCGATTTGGAACGCGAAGAGCGGGACGTTGAGCGGCAGCACAACCAGGCGATGGAGCGGTTGCGCGAAGCCGAATTGGGCTTTAACCGCACGATCCTCGACCGCGACCGCTGCAAAGAGGAGCAGGCAGCGCTGGCGCGAGAAATTGGCAACGAGTTGGGGCCGATTGATCTGCCGGAAACGTTCTCGCACCAGTTGCGCTTGAACCTGGGGGACGACGTGGTCGAGTTGCCCACCGTGGACGCCCTGCCCCCTGGCCTGGAGGAAGAGATTCGCCAACTGCGGGCGCGCATGCGCCGGATGGGGCAGGTGAACCCCGACGCGCCCCGCGAGTATGAGCAGGTATTGGATCGGCAGACGTTCCTACAAGGGCAGGCGGCGGACTTGCGCGGGGCGATTGCGTCGTTGCGAGAAGTGATTGACGAACTGGATGCGCTGATCGAGCGCGATTTGCTACAGACGTTCAATACGGTGAATGCGGCTTTTGGTGGGTACTTCCAAAAGCTGTTCAACGGCGGCAGCGCCGAGTTGATCCTGACGGACCCGGAGAACATCAGCACGACCGGGGTGGACATCATCGCGCACCCGCCCGGCAAGCGCCCGCAAAACCTGTCGCTTCTGTCGGGCGGCGAAAGGTCGCTCACGGCGGTGGCGCTGATGTTCGCCCTGCTACAAGCGAACCCCGTGCCTTTTTGCTTCCTGGACGAGGTGGACGCGGCGTTGGACGAGGCCAACGTGGGGCGTTTCCGCGACTTGTTGCTGGAAGCCGCGCAAACCACGCAATTTGTGGTGATTACGCACAACCGGAACACCATCGAATCGGCCCACACCATCTATGGCATCTCGATGGGGGAGCAAGGGGTCTCGCAGTGCATCTCGATGAAGTTGGAGGATGTGCGCAACCAGGCGGCTGCCGACCAGCGATTGGCTATTCGCGAAGGAGTGCCGTCGAGCGCGGAGGGCGGCTGATAGGCCGGGCGGCTATGCGTCCCCTCCCGGCTGCTGCTCGTCGGCTGGTTGCGGCAGGGAGAAATCTTCCAGCTCGGGCAGGGTGGGCAGTTCGTCAAGGCTCTTGATGCCAAAGTATTGCAAGAATTCAAAGGTGGTGCCAAAGAGCAGTGGCCGCCCCGCCTGTTCCAGGCGGCCAACCTGGGTGATGAGGTTTTTGGCGAGCAGTGTACGCATCACGCCGTCGCAATTGACGCCGCGCACGGCCTCGACCTGGGCGCGGGTGATGGGCTGGCGGTAGGCGATAATGGCGAGCGTTTCCAGGGCGGCGGCGGAGAGCTTGCCGGAGGTGTCTATCCCCAAGAACCGCTCTACCCAGGGGGCCAGTTCCGGGGCGGTGACCATTTGCACGCGGGTCTTTTCGTGGGTGATGCGCAGGCCGGTATTCTGGAAACGGCTGGCGAGCTGTTGCACAGCTTGCAGGACGGTGTCTTGATCGCATTCCATCGCTTTGGCAAGCTCATCCACTTGGACGGGGCCGTCGGCAACAAACAGTAACGCTTCGAGCAGGTGGCAGATGTCAGGTTGGTCCAAAGGTTTGTTCTCCGCAATGTGGAGTAATGTTGGTCAGGTTATCCGGGCTGGCCTGTGCGTCATGATCGCCGTGGGCCTCCTGGTTGGGCTGACTGCTTGCGGCAAGCCAGTCTCCGAGCCAATCGAGCCGCCCGCGCGATCAGTGCCCGTCTCGACGGCCGCCGCAGAGCAGTTGCTAGGCCGCATGGAAACGCTCTCTAGCCGCCAGGGGCCGGTGACATTCACCATTACCGAGGAGGAGCTGACCTCCTATCTGGCAGTGTACGGGTTCGGGGATATTCTGCAAGAACCGGCGATCTGGCTCGACGACGGGGTCATCCAGGCGAGTGCGCGGCTATGCGTGGCCAGGGGGTATAAGCTGCACGCCATCATCGCTCTGCAGAGCCATCATGGCGTGCCGCAGATTCGTGTCCGACAGGTTGTGCTGAATGGCAGACGCCTGCCGCGCCTGTTGTTGTTGGGCGTAGAGGATGCAGTGAACGATGCGCTGGCCGATCTTAGCTCCCCGTTGGCCCTCAGCGATGTCGCCATTACTGAGGGCCTGATGGTCGTTACCGGTGAGATGAGCTACTAGCTCACCAGGCGGAGGAGTGGTTCTCCTCTTCTTCCGAGTCCTCCTCTTGTTGCGGGGCCTCTACTTCGCTCAGGTCTTCCTCTACCTCGACCTCTTGTACCGGCGGAGGAGCGACCTCTTCGGTTACTACCGCTTCAGCAGTCTCCTCGACATGGATTGCAGGTCTGGCGGGCGCAGCGTGGCGGGGTGCGCCTCCCGTCACGGCGGCTGGAGCGGCCTGGGGCGGGGCGACGACGGGCTTGGCTCCCAGGGGTTCTACAGGAGGCATTGTGCCGCGCGGGTAAGGCTCGTGCTTGATGTTGATGCCCACCTTGCCGTGAATCTTGATGCCCAGTTGCCCTTCAACGATGTCGTGGACCAGGTCTACGATCTGATCCGTCAGGACAGGAATATTTACGGAAGGGCTGGTATCCAGGTCCAGGTAGACTTCAACATCCTTTCCCCGGCTGATGATGCGAGACACGACCTTGCGTACCCCGGCCAGTTCGTCAATGCGGTACTCCAGGCTTTGGGCGACAGAGTGGACCCCTAGCTGGGCGTCACCGTTTCCTTTGGTGCTGATGCGGACGGTCTTGCGTCGGGGGCGGCGAACCTCCAGCCAGAGCAGGATGAAGAGGATCAACAGAAGGGCGCCACCGGCGATGGGAATGACGTAAAAGGGTTGTTCCGTGTTAAGCCAACTGCGGAAGCTATCCAATCCCTGCTGGGCAAAAAACACAGCATCCGGCGGTAGAATCATGACATAGGCGACCAGCGCAATGAGCACCAAGATACCCACGATCATGACCACGCGGTTAAAGACCCTCATCGATTTCCTCCTTCTACATCACCCGAGGTTAACTCCTGTCGTACACGACAACCCTATTATACAATCTGTCTGGCTATACGTCTAGTGCTATAGCCACCGAATCATAATATTTGCCGAGATTGTGGGAGTTTGCAGTATTTCCGGCACTGGATTGCGGTTACTGCGCGTTAAGGTTGGAAAAACAGTTCGGCAGCGGCCCCGCCAGCGGCATATATGCCGAGGACTGAGCCGAACGAGCAGTAACAAGGCCAGCACTGCCTCGGTTACCAAGCTATTTTGTTAAAACGATCGTATAATGCACGTTAGTGCATTTTGCTTTATATTAGCCCGGTATTTTCAGTACTGGGCATACAGTTAACCTTCATCAACTGCCTACGATACAGGTTGCCCAGGTTAACAATTAACCTTTAGCGCCGCAGGAACCAGGGGCGGTAGCGAAAGACAATCTCGTGTGTGCCGGGGCTGACGGCCACGGCACGGAAAACGCCATCTACCGGCGTGATGGGCGCGGGCGCGCCGTCTACCTCGGTTACCCAGCCGGGATAGTGCAGGTCGGCCAAGATGACATAACCAACAGCTTCCAGGTTGGCGCGCAGGCGAATATACTGCTCTTCATACTGGACAACCTCGACGGGCGTGAGATCGCTTGATGTCAGGGATTGCGCCAGGACAAGGCCGCGCTCGGTGGCCATGAGGGCGGCGGCAGGCAGGGCGTAGGCGCGAGGGAATGCGTCGTTATTTCGGTAGATCAGGACGTCTTCGCTACGATAGACGATGGAATGATCGCCCAGGCCGAGCAGATGGGAAAGCAGTTGCTCTTCCCCGTTGGCTGTGTGCAGCCGCACGCGCTCGACGCGGACAAACGCCTCTGGCCTATGCAGGCGCAGCATCACCCGGACGGCGGGAAATGGCTCACCGGGAGCAAAGCGAGCCAGGTAGGTATGGCCGGGGTGGTCTTCTGGGGGAGCGCCAGACCGCGAGGGCCAGGTTGTGGCTGTCTCTGGCATGGAATGAGCGATATTGGCCTGCACGTCGCTCCGCTCATAGGCCCATTCCGCCGTCTCGATGCCCGCGCGCAGAGGGAAGGTAAGCGTGTGCCCGGCGCTATCGGCCAGCAGCAATTCGGCGACCAGCGTCCCATCGGGCAGGTCTGCCGCGTGGCTGAGAAAGGACTCTACGTCCAGGGCAGAGACCTCTGTTAGAGGGATGTCCAGCCAGGTATTGACGGGGAGCGCGGCGAACGGGTTATGCACGTCATATAGCTCGCGGGCCTCGTCTACCGGCAGCAACTGGGGAATCAGGTAGTACTTGACGTTCAGGCGATTGAGCCGTTGCGCGTCCAGCTCTTGCAGGTAACGTTCGTATTCCACTGGCACGAGCGGCATGTAGGTATTGGCGCTGTCCAGGTCGTGGGTCAGGGCCATGTTGGGGTAGTGCGACTCGCGCATGACCGACAGGGCGGGCATGATCTCCTCTTTGGTGTAGAGCCGATAGAGGGAATCGTCCTGTCGCAAAAAGTCGAGTGAGGCGGGGGCAGCAACCACCTCTTCCAGGGGGAGCGTAGCATTGTAGGTTTGATCCAGCACCGCCCCGTAGGCGTACAGGTCCACCAGAAGCAACGCACAGGCGGCCACGGGCCACAGTCTGGCCCCAAAGCGTTGGCCCAACCCCAACAGCACGAGCAGGGCGGCGGATAGCAGCAGCGGAATCCAGCGCCAGGCTGCCACGAGATCATCTGCCGTAGGGCTGACCCATACGAGCGCAAGGATGGCGACCAGCAGCGCGGCCAGCAGGGGCACGCCGATAGCCCTGGCCCGGCTGTTGAAAGATGCGCGGATGGCATCAAACCCCAGGGCGGTGAGGACTGCCAGCCCCAGGCTGACCCAGTAGAGATAGCGGGCAGGGACGCGAAACAGGTTGAACAGTGGCACGTAGCGCAGATAGCCATAGAGCGGGTTCCAGCGCCCGAATGCCAGCAGCGCGCCCACCAGTATCAGCCCGGCAAAGAACCACTTTTCCTTGCCGCGCCAGCGCCACAGGGCCACACCGGCCAGCACCAGCGGCAACAGGCCGACGTATCCCATCAGTTCTACCGAGCCGGTGGGATAGGGGTTCCCCAGCAGGAAGGGCGACAGGTAGGTAGCCAGCAGGAAAGGGTGGAAGGAATAGCTGGTGAAAAACGCACTATCCAGCCCACCGGCGCGCTGGGAGAGGGCGCTCAGTTCAAAGGTGGGCACGAGTTGCGGCAGCGCGAGCGCGATGCCCAGAACCAGCGCGGCCACCCAGCAGGACCAGGCCCGAACGGTCTGCTGGCGATTTCCCGTGAGGCCAAGGAACAGCGCATAGGCGGCCAGCGCCATCATGCTGAGCAGCGAAATCTGCGGATGTCCAGCGAGGAATTGCAGGCCGGTGACAAGAGCCAGCGCGAGAACCCCCGGCCAGGGAAACCAGCGCGCGGGGTTGGTGGGGCGCAGCAAGGCGTGGGTGAGGGCGAACAGCCACGGGAGCCAGGCCGCGGCGGCCATGATGCTGACATGGCTCAGGTGGGCGATGGTGAACCCGCCCAGCGTCCAGACCAACGCTCCGAGGTAGGCAGCCGCCCGCGACAGGCGCAACGTGCGCGCATAGACATAAAATCCCACGCCTGTAATCAGGTAGTGCAGCACGACGCTGACGGTCAGGGCGATCTCGACAGGGAGCAGGCTGTAGAGCAACCAGTTGAGCGGATAGAGCGCAGCGACCTGGCCCTCGGCCAGCAGGGGATAGCCCGCGCCGATGCCAGTGGTCCACCAGGGGAGAGTGTTTTGCTGGATGGCGTGTTGCAGGGCGGTCCGCTGGGGCAGGTAGACGCGGGCAGTATCGCCGGGGTAATAGACCCGCCCGGGCACAAGCTCTGTGAAAAAGGCGCCCAGGATGAACAGAGTAACCAGGGCCAATGCTAGATGGGTTGCGCGCCTGCTCGCTCGCAACTGCATATCCTCACCTCGAGTGCGCTATCGGGTTACGCCAACGATAGATAAAAAGGGGAAGCCCTCCTGGTGGAGGCTTCCCCCTCGTGCTCTGCTGCTAACGGAAAAGGTCAGCCGACCTGGGCCTTGGCTGGCTCGCGGACGGGCCGAATCCCCATGTAGATGGGGCCAGCGGTCAGGATACGCAGCAAGGTAGCCGGTGGGCGGCGATCCAGGATTTCGTAGAGTTGCTTGATGGACAAGGGCTTGTTGCCGTTGGCCAAAAAGGTGCGAAAGACGGCGTCAATAACCGGCGTATTGGGCGTGATATAGCTCTGCTTCACGCTGCAACAGGTACGCAGCGCGTGCCACAGGGCATCTACGCGGCTGACCTCACCCGTCTCGTCATCTACCCAGTCTATTTCGCTCAGATCCTGATGCTCTGCATAGTCGGCCCGGCATTCGTCGCAGAGGGCTTCTCTGATATAGACGCGAATGTCGCGGCCTTGCTCCTCCCACCAGTCCATATCAATATGGAATCTGGTATCAACCGTGGGGCGGTGCCATCTTACAGCCATGACTCTCCTCTCTACGTGCCAACGTACTGGACGACTTGATCCTGAACCAGATCGGTGTGGTTCGAGAGCGGACGCCCTCGCATTTCCTCAGGGGTATGGTACACCTTGTCTACCAGGCCAGGATCATAAGCCCAAAAGCCATCGCCGACAGGGTCATAGCAGGCTCGGCGGGTTAGCTCCGCAAAGACGGGTACGGTTCCTGTGCGCCGATAAAAATTGGCCAGTGAATAGATGCTCTTGGCGTGAACCAGGCCCCGGCTGCTCAGTTTCGCCAGTTCCTCAAAGGCCCGGCGCACGATGGCGGTCAGGGAGAGCGACTCGTGTTCGGGCGTGGTCATCAACTGGGCCACGGAGTCGCGATCCGGGACGTCGATGAGCATGTTTCGGTCGCAGCGCACCTCGATCACCGCTCGCTGCATCTGGACGACCAATGCGTTATTCTCCACGGTGGCGGAGCGAATCCACTCGCTGCGTCTGCCACGCGACGGGGTAAAGTGGATCTCGAAGGCGAATGGCTCATCGGTGGGAGTCATGGTAATTTGCCCGCCCACGCACATGCCTACAGAGGCATACCAGCTTTCCAGCCCGGCGATATAGCTATCTGATGGGACTCCCCAGACCTCGAAACGTTCGTTCTTCTGGGAATCCACCAGGGTAATCGCAAAATGATGGGACGACGTGGTGGGGAGCTTGCGCAACATTCGGGAGGTCAGGGGCAGGGTTCCCGCATAGAGGTGCGGAAAGTTCAACTCGACCCTGATCTCCTGGGCATCGTGCAACACCAGGGTCTCGATATCGTCCAGTTCGTCGCCGACCTCGTCGATCATGTCCAGCATGGTGATGCCGACATATTCCCCGCCTACTGCCCGGAAGGCAGGCGTCAGGATTTTAGGCCGGGAAAAGATGGCTTCCGGCTCGAGTGCGCGCAGATACCAGGCGGGCTGTTCGGTGGTGCCGACGTTATCAAAGCGCGCGTCCTCGTTGAGCGAATGGTTCAGGGCGAAAAGCTGGGCATCCGTGGAGCCGGGGCCGAGATCGAGTTCACCGAGCATCTCGCGGGCCACGAGAGGGTGTCCGGCCTCATAGATCATGGCCTCAGCCAGGTTGAGGTGGCCCACATGGATTTCGGGCAGAAGAGCCTGAAGGAACCACAGACCGTCGAACTTGACAAAGTCGCTGTGGCTTTTCAGGACGGGTTCCAGGCTGCGAGCCGCGTAATGCTCGAATCGGCGGATCAGATCGCTCTCGTCGGCCTCCAGTTCGTCCGCTCCGAGCAGTTCCTCGGCGGAACGGTTGAGGGGGTGCGGGTACTGGAAATTGGCGGCGAACTCGCGCTCAGGGGAGCCATCCTCAAAAGCCACTCGAATCACGTCAAAATTATCGTACTTGGGGTTATAGCCTGCACGAACTGCTACTACGTGTCCTACAGCGAAATCCAACGCGGAGAAGACCAACCGCTGGCCCTCCTGGTACTTTCCAGAGGGCTGATAAAGCTCCCCGCTCTTGGCCTGTTGGGCCACTGCTTCTTTTTCACGCTGAAGACGGCGGGTGATAATTGATCTGGCGAGGACATCCAGAGGTTGGGGTTTCCCTGCGTCGAGGATCACGCTTGTGACCAAGTCCAGGTCGGCGTCCGACACCTCATATTCGTCGCGCCAGAACGCCTCCGTCCGGATCTTGAACTTGCGAGCACCAAGCATATACTCTCCTCCCTGGCAAAAACGGAGTTGGGGGTAAATATCACAAAAGGCCCCGGCTACAGGTAGATGCCGAAGCCTTTGGGCAATGAAACGAGTGGGCGAAACAGGGCTCGAACCTGTGACCTCTTCCTTGTAAGGGAAGCGCTCTCCCGACTGAGCTATTCGCCCTTTCACCGGACGGCTACTCACGACCAACAAGTCTACCACAGTCTACCTGAAACGTCAAAGAACGCAATTCTGCTCAGTGTTTCTGTGGTATTTATGCGATTGTTGGCCCAGGTATGCGTCTGGCGAGAGCAAGCGGGCCTCACATCACCGTGGGTGCTGTCATGCCCATCAGGCCCAATGCGCGGGCCAGCACGATCTGGCAGGCAGCCACCAGCTTGAGGCGGGCTTTGGTGATGGCCTCTTCGCCTGGTTCCGAGCTAACCACGCGGCAATCCCGGTAAAAGCCGTGGAAAGCGGAGGCCAGATCGTAGGCATAGTATGCCAGATGATGGGGCGCGAGGTTGATTGCTGCGGTGACAACCGTCTCGGGCAGGCGCAGCATTCGGCGGATCAGGCCGAGTTCCGGCTCGGATGTGAGCAGGCTTACATCGCCGCTCTGGTAGTCGATATTCTGGGCAAAGCGCAGAATGGAACTGATGCGCGCGTGGGCGTATTGGATATAGTAGACCGGGTTTTCGTCGGATTGCTGCTTGGCAAGTTCCAGGTCAAAATCCATCTGGCTGTCGGCGGAGCGAGACAGGAGGAAATAGCGCACGGCGTCCGCGCCGACTTCGTCCACCACTTCGCGCAAGGTGATGATGTCGCCTGTTCGCTTGGAGAGGCGCACGACCTCGCCGCCGCGCTTGAGCGTGACCAACTGGTAGAGAATGATGGTCAATCTATCAGGGTCCAGGCCGAGCGCCTGCATCATGGCGCGCATGCGGGGCACATGGCCCTGGTGGTCTGCGCCCCATACGTCGATCACCTTGTCAAAGCCGCGCTCGATGAACTTGTTATAGTGATAGGCGATGTCTGAGGCGAAATAACCCGGCGTGCCGTTGGAGCGGACGAGCACCTCGTCTTTGGACACGCCGAAATCGGTGGCCCGGAACCAGACGGCGCCCTCTTTTTCGTAGATATAGCCCCCCCGTCGGAGGATGTCCATCGCCTTCTCGTACTGGCTGTTCTCGTACAGCGATTGCTCTGAGAACCAGTGATCGTAGTGCAGGCCCAGCACGGCCAGGTCTTCCTGGGCCTGGCTGATGATGCGGCGCAAGCCGATAGCGCCGATCTC
This sequence comes from Chloroflexota bacterium, assembly GCA_012515695.1. Taxonomy (GTDB): domain Bacteria; phylum Chloroflexota; class Anaerolineae; order UBA1429; family UBA1429; genus JAAYXX01. The sequence goes on along the minus strand of JAAYXX010000160.1, from coordinate 3,652 downwards.
TTGCAGGGCGTCTTCGCGGAACATGTCCAGGAAGCGTCTGTCATAATCGCGGGCGAGTTCGGTGCCGAGTTCGATCATGTAGGGGCCTTGGTAGCCGTCTTCAGGGACTGGCTCGTCAATGCCCAATGCCTGGGCATAGCGAGCGTAGAGCGTTTCGTAGAGGGCACGAATACGGCTGCCAGCATCATTCACATAATATTCGCGCTGTACGTCATAGCCTGCAGCTTCCAGGACAGAGGCCAGCACGTCGCCGATGACGGCGTTGCGCGCCGAGCCTACGTGCAGCGGCCCGGTGGGGTTGGCGCTGACGTATTCGACCTGCACGCGCTGCTCGTGGCCGATACCTACGTTGCCGAAAGAGTCTGCGGCCCCGAGGATTTCCTCCACCTGGGAGGTCAGCCAGCTTTCGCTGAGCCGGAAATTGATAAAGCCAGGGCGGGCAACCTCCACGCTGCCGACAAAGGGCAGGGTGGGAAGGTGGCTGGCCACGATCTCGGCGATCTTGAGGGGAGCCATGTGGGCCGGGCGGGCGAGTTGCAGGCTGACGGGCGTGGCGAAATCGCCCATCTCTTCCTGCTTGGGGTGCTCCACGGGAATTTCGGCGGGGAGATCGAACGCGGGCAGCTCCCCCTGTTGCTGGGCGGCCTGAATGGCCTGGCTGATAGCCTTTTGTAGCTCGTTCTCGATCATCATACTTCTATTTCATCTCCATCCAATTCTTGCCGGTAGCCACCTCCACCTTCAGGGGCACCTTTAGCTGGTAGGCGTGTTCCATTGTATCCACGACCAGGGCCTGCACGTCTGGCAGTTCGCGCTCTGGCACTTCGAGCACGAGTTCGTCATGCACCTGGAGCACCATGCGCGCCTGAAAGCTGCTCTGTAAAAGCCGCTGGTCCAGTTCGATCATCGCCAGCTTGATGATATCGGCGGCGCTGCCCTGAATGGGCATGTTGATGGCAGCGCGCTCGGCGGCCCTGCGCAAGGCGGCGGCGCTGCGAGATTGCAGTTCGGGGAAGTAGCGCCTGCGGCCCATGATCGTCTCTACATAGCCGTCTTCCTGCGCCTTGCGCAGGGTTTCGTCCAGGTATTCCTTGACCCGGCTGAAGCGGCTGAAATAGGCGTCAATAAAGGTGCGGGCCTCTGACACGGAAAGGTCTGTGCGGGCAGACAGCCCATAATCTGACATGCCGTACATCAGGCCGAAATTGATGCTCTTGGCAAGGTTGCGCTGGTGTGATGTGACGTATTCGAGAGGCGTATCAAAGATGGCGGCTGCCGTGGCGGCGTGTACATCCTCACCCCGATGAAAAGCGCCCATCAATTCGGGGTCTTCAGAGACGTGCGCCAGCACTCGCAATTCCACCTGGGAATAGTCGCAACCGAGCAAGAGGTTGCCAGGCGGGGCGATAAATGCCGCGCGCACCCGACGGCCAAGCTCTGTGCGTACGGGGATGTTTTGCAGGTTGGGGTCGCTGGACGACAGGCGGCCCGTGCTGGTTCCCGTCTGGTTGAAGGAGGTATGCACGCGGCCTGTGCGCGGGTTGATCAGCGCGGGCAGGGCGTCGATATAGGTTCCCCGCAGTTTCTCCAGTTGGCGGTATTCCAACAGCAACCCGATGATGGGATGCTTGTCCTGCAATTCCTCCATCACGCTCACGTCGGTCGAATAGCCGGTGCTCGTGCGCTTGACGACTGGGAGGCCCAGTTCGTCAAACAGGACCACGCCCAATTGCCTGGGAGAGTTCAGGTTGAACTGGTGTCCGGCCTGTTTATAGATTTCGGCGGCCAGCTCTTCCATGCGCTGCGCCAGCTCCCGCGACATCTGCTCCAGGTAGGCCGAGTCTACCACCATCCCGTGCATTTCCATCGCCGTCAGCACAGGGATCAGGGGTATCTCCATGTCGGTGAACAGCTTCCACTGGTTGCGCTGCTCCAGCTCGGGGCGCAGCACGTCCGCCAGCCGCAGGGTCATGTCTGCGTCGCCGCAGGCGTAGGGCGTTACTTTTTGGGTGCTCACCTGGGCCATGGTGATCTGGTTGCGCCCCTTGCCGATCAGGTCTTCGAGGGCGATCATCTCGATGCCCAGGCGTTGCCAGGCTTGCGCCTTGAGGCCCAGCCCTCGCCCGGAGGGGTCCAGCAGCCATGCGGCGATCATGGTATCGAATTCCAGGCCCTTGACCGGCAATCCATAGCGGGCCAGCACGGCCAGGTCGAATTTGGCATTGTGGAACACCTTGGCGATGCGAGCGTCAGCCAGAATCGGCCCCAGCTTTTCGCGGACCAGATCTGGCGGCAGTTGGCGGCCAACGTTCAGGCGCTTGTCGTGGCCTACTGGCAGGTAATACGCTTCGCCCGCCTGAGCAGACAGCGATATCCCGACCAGATCAGCGCGCATGGGGTCGGTCCCAGTGGTCTCGGTATCCACGGCCATCCGGGCGACACCTTGCAGACGCTTGGCGAGTTGATCCAACGCCTCTGGAGTATCTACCAGGTGATACTCGCACCCTGCATCTGGCTCAGCGGCAGCTTCGACAGGCTCGGCGAGGTCGCCGAACAGCCCCAGTTGCTGGGCTTTACCGGAATTTGCTTCTGGTTCGGGAATACGCCCGACGAGGGAATGAAAGCCGAGTTCGCGCAGCAGTTCCATGACGCGCCCCCGGTCAAAGTGGCCCCATTTGGCGGCTTCGATGTCGAGTTGCACGTCTACGTCGCGCACGATCTCGACAAGGTGCTTGCTCATCATGGCCGATTCGCGGCCTTCTTCCAGGGCGGTGCGGAAGCGAGCGGAGGAAATCTCGTCCAGGTGTTCATAGATTCCCTCCACCGAGCCATACTCTTGCAGCAGCTTGGTCGCGGTCTTGAGACCGATCCCCGACACGCCGGGGATGTTGTCCGAGGTGTCGCCGGTGAGCGCTTTGAGGTCTATCAGTTGGTGCGGTTCCAGGCCATACCGCTCGCGGATGGCGTCGACGTCGTACAGCATGGTATCCCCGATGCTTCGCCGGGGCGTAAGCACCTTGACATTGGGGGAGACTAGCTGAAAGGTGTCGGTGTCGCCGGTGACGATGATAGTTTCCAGGCCCTCATCCGAAGCCTGACGGGACAGCGTGCCCAGCAGGTCATCCGCCTCAAAGCCTTCTTTCGCATAGATGGGGATGCCCAGCGATTCGAGCAACTGCCGCACGCGCTGGAACTGGGCCTTCAGGTCATCGGGGCTTTCGGCGCGGTTTGCCTTGTACTCGACATATTCGTCGCGGCGAAAGCTGTGCCCCACGTCAAAGGTGGCGATGATATAGTCGGGTTTATAGTCCTGAATGGACTTGAGCAGCATATTGGCGAATCCGAGGACGGCGTTCGTGGGTTCGCCCGAAGGGCCGCTCATAGGAGGCAGGGCGTGGTATGCGCGATACACTACTGCGTATCCGTCAATCAACATCAATCGTTTTTGTTCTGCCATATTGCCTCTCCTCCTGACCTCTGATTATACCACAAACCGTGGAGGGCACAACAAAACCTGTTAAAAAACCAGCTTCCTGTCATAATGGGGGGAGCGTCGCGATCGCTGGGGGCCAGAGCGCGGCAGGAATGCCGCGGCTACAGCGTGGAGCGCCGCGGTCCCTGGCGGCTAAATGGAGCGTGGTAACGGTGAATC
>JAAYXX010000159.1 GCA_012515695.1 Chloroflexota bacterium | reverse complement strand
TCAACGCACTGTAGCCGCGGTTTCCCCGCCTTCGCTGATCCGCCGGGTGTTTCCGCAGCTACTTGGGCGTGCCTTTCGCGGTTCGCCTTTGGTTTCCGTGTGTTCTGTGGTTCACTCTCCCCGGCAGCAACCCCGCGCTAGGGATAGCGCAGAACGAGTCTTCTCGTGGTCACTCTACCTGCCGCAGCCGCACGTATTGCAGGCCGCGCATCTCCAACAGCACCCCATCGGGGCGCTCCATGAGGCGCATCACCACCTGCTCGCAATAGGGACAGCGCAGCACCTTCCCCATCTCTTGCCCATACACCTGCATCGCGCCGATCCGGCTCGTGCGACCGCAGTGCGCGCAACACGCCGGTTGATCGGTCATCTCGGCACCAAACACCTCTTGCAGCAGGCCCGCCACCGCGTTGCCGTCCAGCATCATCTGATGTGCCACTTGGGTCATACTCCCTCCTACGCCGACCCACCCGTCGGGCCGAATCGCTCGGTACGCACCTGCTCCGGCGGAACGCCAATATCCACCAGAGCGTTCGCCGCCACCTCGACAAACGGGGTCGGCCCACAGACATATACCCTGGTCGCAGGCCCCTGAGCCGCCCCCACGAATGACGCTGTGACCTCTTGCAGCATAGGGCCATCCACCCGCCGGGCATACCCCTGCCAGCCGGGGGGCTGCTTCCGCGTGAGGGTGTAATAGATTTCCAGCGTCGGGCTTGTTCGGGCCAACTGCTCCAACTCTTGATAATAAATCACGTCCTCCAGGCTGCGGGCGCTGTAGAGCAGCCGCACGGGCACCTCCGCGCCCACCACCGCCCGGTGGCGCAACATGGACATCAGCGGCACAATGCCCACGCCCCCAGCGACGAGCAGTAACGGCCCGCCCATGCTGGTCTCCCACACAAAATACCCCCCAATCGGCCCGCGCACCTCCATCAAATCCCCAGGAACCAGCACCTCGCACATATAGACCGACACCTCGCCATCCGGTGCCTGCTCGACGGTCAGGTCAATCTCCCCCTCCCGCTCTGGCTCGGAGGCGATAGAGTAGCTGCGCTGCGCCTGGTAGCCGTCGGGGGCAGTCAGGCGCACGTCATAGTGCTGGCCGGGCCGGTGGCGCATCCAGTCGGGCAGGCGGAGGGTGATCGTCTTGACCCGTGGCGTCTCGCGTTGGATAGCCTGCACAGTGGCAATCTGCCACGCAAGCCGGGGTTCTGGGAGACGTTTGGCTATCACAACCACGGCGACCCCTGGAAGGAGGAGCGGTATAGTGGGGATTGAACCAAGCGCGCCTACTATCGCTGGCGCGCCTGTGGAGCGCGAGCGGGTAGCACCCCGGCTCGCCTGGCAGATTGCCACTGTGCAGGCTATCCAGCACGAGACGCCACGGGTCAAGACGATCACCCTCCGCTTGCCCGACTGGATGCGCCACCGGCCCGGCCAGCATTACGACGTGCGCCTGACCGCCCCCGATGGCTACCAGGCGCAGCGTAGCTACTCTATTGCCTCCGAGCCAGAGCGGGAGGGGGAGATTGACCTGACCGTCGAGCAGGCGCCGGATGGCGAGGTGTCGGTCTATATGTGCGAGGTGCTGGTTCCGGGGGATTTGATGGAGGTGCGCGGGCCGATTGGGGGGTATTTTGTGTGGGAGGCCAGCATGGGCGGGCCGTTGCTGCTCGTCGCGGGGGGCGTGGGTATTGTGCCGCTGATGTCCATGTTGCGCCACCGGGCGGTGGTGGGCGCGGAGGTGCCCGTGCGGCTGCTCTACAGCGCCCGCAGCCTGGAGGACGTGGTCTATTACCAAGAGTTGGAGCAGTTGGCCCGAACAAGCCCGACGCTGGAAGTCTATTACACCCTCACGCGGAAGCAGCCCCCCGGCTGGCAGGGGTA
>JAAYXX010000019.1 GCA_012515695.1 Chloroflexota bacterium | reverse complement strand
CCAACCGTGGCCCTGGGGCGGATGGCTCCCTCGGCGTTAGTATCGTGGCCGATGGCGCGTACGCAGCGGGCGCAGAAGGCATCAACTACTTTGGGCTTGACGGCGCCTACTCCTGGGATAGCTGGGGCGGCACGAGCCGTTCGGCTCCGGTGGCGGCGGGCAACATGGCCCTGATCTACCAGGCCTATAAGCAGAAGCACGGCGAATGGCCTACGTATGACGTAGCCAGGGCGCTGATGATGTCTGGCGCAACCCACCTGAACTATGACGTGTTGACTCAGGGTGCTGGCGCGGTGAACGCTGACCGGGCCACGGACATCGCTGGTGGGCACGGCGGCTTTTATGCGCTGCCGTCTACCTGGCAGCCCGGCGACTATCGCGGCACCGAATACCCGGGGTTTGCCAATATCCTCGGCCCTGGTGAGAGCGATACGCAGACCTTTACCCTGACCAACGACAGCGCCGATCCAATCACCGTCTCTTTGACGGATGGCTGGATGCGACTCGTGGGTAGCAAGACCTTTGACTGGACCAGCTCGCCCATCGACGAGGAAAGCCCATACAATGGTCTGGTGGCCCCCGATTATTTGATCCCGATTGATGCCGAGGATATCCCCGCTGATGCCGACCTGATGGTCGTGCGCATGAATCTGCCGTTCGAGCAGTTTGATATCAACGGGAACTATAGCGTGGACGCCGGTGATCCGGCGAACGTCAACAGCGAATGGCGGTTGCTGGTCTACAACTGGACGGACGTAGACGGCGACGGGTTGCTGTGGGACGACGTTGATGGGAATGGCGTGGTCAACCATGTCGACGCGGACAGGATCAAGAACGCGGACTGGGCCTTGGATCTCGACTGGGAAAACAGCGAGATTGACCAGTACGAGTATATGCGCTTTGGATACCATCGCCCTAGTGGCACGAATTACCAGATGTGGGTGCGCGAACCGCTAGAGCGGATGGCGGACGGGCTGTTCATCGGCTTGCAGCACTCGCGGCGTAATGCCAACCAGCCGACAACTGACATGACCTTTGAGATCGCCTTCTACTCTTACGAGGATTGGGACTGGCTCTCGCTGGACGAGGACGAAATCACCATCCCCGCGGGAGGCTCTGCCGAGTTCCAGGGCACGCTGGCTGTACCGGAAGGCACGCCCTATGGCGGCTATGAGGGGGCGATCCTGGTCGAGGATCAGACGGCTGACGCCGAACATACGACGGTGATCCCGGTGTATGTGAGCGTGGCCGCGACCTGGGATGGTGTCGGCGGCGTCGAGTTTGGCGGCGTGGCGGCGGATGACCCGGACGCGCTATATTCTAACGGCTCTGTGCGCGGTCTGTATGACTGGAGTTGGCGCGCCGAGTCTGGCGATTGGCGATTCTTCTTCCTAGATGTCACCGAGCAGCCAGCGCCCGGCACCAAGATGATCATACGCACAGAGTGGGGAGACGAGGCCCCCACGGATATCGACACGATCGTTCTCGGTCCCAAGGTGGACGGTTTCACCAATCCCAAGTCCACCGAGCTAGATCCCCCTATATACGAGCCGGACTACTATGGGCCGTACACGCTCGACACGATTGGCAAAAGCCCGAACAAGAACCTGGGGGATGGTATCTGGCGGTTTGATACGGCCACCGGTGGCCCGGAGGACTGGTTGACTGTTCCGTTGAATGAGGGGCTGCATCAAGTGTTGTTGCACAACGTCCTGCACTCTGGCAAGGTCAGCACAGTGCCGTTTACGACGACGTTGGGCACGGTGACAGTCAATCCGAGTGCGGTCGAGTTGACCACGGACTCGAATAGCGGGTCTTTTGTCATCACCTTTACTTCTGGCATCGAGCTGGAAGGGCTGACCGTGGAGGCGTTTGGCTTGAGTGCCCCCCAGGTGTATCTGGGTCAGACGGTGACCCAGTCGGCGACCCAAAACCCTGAGGATGATCCGCTCAATGAGAAGAATGGCTGGAAGCTGTTCCCGTTCACTCTGAAACATGCCTCGTCGGCAGAAATCTGGACGGAGAACACCTCCACGAACGACCTCGACATGTATGTTTTCCATGATGCGAACAGGGATGGCAACTTTGCCTATCCGGATGAGGTCATCGGTGCCTCAGAGACTGCCACGTCCGAAGAATACGTCCAACTGCTGAACCCTAGGGATGGGGATTACCTGGTGGGCGTCTTTGGTTGGGACGTGACTGGCGGCGGGGAATATGACCTGGTTATCCAGCCGGTGCAGGGGAATAGCCTGAAGGTTACGGGCGCGCCCGATACGGTGCTTCCTGGCGAGCTGGTGACGTTGACGGTCAGCTATACTGATGCCATGCCCGATCAACCCTTCAAGGCGGTGTTGCCGCTGCTGTTCAATATGGGCGGCGAAAGCCAGCCTATGGGCAAGGCCCTGCCTGCTGCGGATGAGCCAGAGACGAGGACCTACTATGGCGCGTTGACGCTCGGTCCATCCGTAGCGCCCGGCGCGGTGGTAGTGCCTATTACCATCATCCGGCAGTAGTCTGTTCTACCCTGTGTGTATCCACGTGGAGGAGCCACCTGGCTCCTCCACGCTCAAAACTATAAACTTGGAGATGATAATGAACACACTCAATGGTCTGAATTTCGGTTTGGGCAGCATCCCGCTGCTATCGAACGCCGCCACGCGCTCTATCTCGGCGGAGAACCCCACCGGCGCGGTAGGGGGCGGCGCGCAAGCAGTGCCGGACGAAAAGAACGCGGGTTCTTTGCTCGGACAGGGCTGGAAGGTCCGCCCGTGCATCACACTGGAATCGCAAACCACCACGACGCTGGCCGATATCGAGGGGCCGGGCGTGATTCAGCATATCTGGATGACCGTGCGTAATGAAGCGTATCGTGCCTGTGTGCTGCGGATGTATTGGGACAACGAAGAGACCCCGTCGGTAGAAGTGCCGTTGGGCGACTTTTTCGCCAACGTGCATGGCATGCGCTATAACGTGGTATCCATTCCCATTGCGGTCAACCCCTCCGGTGGCTTTAATTGCTACTGGCCAATGCCCTTCCGCAAACATGCGCGCATCACCATCGAGAACCAGCACTGGGAGCCAATGCAAGGCTTTTACTATCAGATCACCTATGCGTTGGGCGAGGTGCCTGCCGACGCGGCTTATATGCACGCGCAATGGCGGCGCAGCATGACCACGCGGGAATACCCCGAACACGTGATTGTGGATGGCATCCAGGGCCAGGGGCATTACGTGGGCACGGTCATGGGCTGGAACCAGTTCTCCAACGGCTGGTGGGGTGAAGGCGAGATCAAGTTCTACATGGATGGCGACGGCAAATTCCCCACCATCTGCGGCACTGGCACAGAGGATTACTTTGGTGGGGCGTGGTCTTTTGGTGAGACGTTCTGCGCGCCCTATGTTGGCTATCCCCTGTGGGTTAGAAAAGAGGGCCGGATTCCCCAGCATGGCCTCTATCGCTGGCACGTGATGGACCCGATTCGCTTCCAGAAGGACTTGAAGGTCACCATGCAGGCGCTGGGGTGGTGGCTGAATACCAAGTTCGAGCCATTGACCGACGATATCTCGTCGGTGGCGTATTGGTATCAGAGCGAACCCCACGCGGCGTTCCCGCAGTTGCCCGATCTGGCCGGGCGCTGGCCGCGCTAGGCGAGCCGCAAGCACAAAGACAGGCGAGCCATGATTGGCTCGCCTGTTGCTTTACAGTGCATTCGCAAAAAGGCGCACGCGGCTAAACGCGCACGCGGCTATGGGATCGCCAGGCTTTTGGCGCACACCAATTCGGCCAGGTTCGGCAGGATGCTGGTAATATCAAAGCTCTTCCACTGGCTATCCTCGCCGCCCACGTTAAAGATGCCAAACCCCAACACGTACGGGTCGCAGCGCAGTTGGTCATCATACCAGGATAGTTGATCGAGGTACTCCTGGGTGGCGTACTCGGGAATCTCTTCGACAGCTTTCGCGCCCGGTTCCGGCTTGTAAAAGTCGCGCCAGCCCATCAAGCCGGTTTCTTGCGGGGGCAAGACGCCTCCATCAATGCCCGCCTCGGTGATTACCAGAGGCAGCACCAGATTATTTGGCCGCAAATAATGGTCGTACCAAAAGCGGTAGCGCAGGGTGAGCGCCCCGTGGTTATCCGTTCCATCCAGGCCCGGAATATCCGCGCCTACCCCGTCGAGCAGCGTGGGGGCGGAATATTCGTGCAGGGCCAGCACGCCCCCGTGCTTCTTGGCGACGGCCAGCGCGGGCAAGAATGTCTTAAACTCGTGCGCTTCGGGGGTGCCAGCCGGAAAGTTGCCGACAGCTACTTTCAGCCCCAATTCGGCCATCGCCCTGGTGCGCTCGCTCTCAAAAGCGGCGTACCAGCGCATCTGCTCCACGTTGTCAATCGTCGGCTCGTTCCAGCCCATCCAATAGTCTACCCCCGGATTGGCCAGATAGCGAGCGGCATGATCCTCGACAAACTCCCTGGCCCTTTCCACCGGGTCGCCTTTAATCGTCTGATCTTCCTGGGGGAAGCGGGCCACGGTGATCGTTTCGGGCGATTCCTCTTTGACGTCCGCCAGCCAGCCCAGGTCGCCGACGGCCACGACGATGGCCGGTTGCGCGTCCCGCACAAAGTCCATGATTTGCGGCGAGCTATTGGCGGTGACGTGGATACCCAGCTTGCTGCCGTTTTCCGGCTCGGGCATGGTGAGGGCTGGCTCGGAGAGATAGTCCCGCATTTCGTCGGTTAGTGGCACATTCCAGACGGTTGTCGCGCCCGCCGGGCTGCAATCCACCAAAAAAGTGTCCAGCCCGTCGGCGATATGGATTTCTAGTTGGTGGCAGGCATCTGGCAGGGGATCGGGGGGCAGTTCGATGGCGAGCGAGGCTACCTGGCCCGGCTCCAACCTGTCTGGGAGCCACTCGTAGGTGAGTTCATCTTGCTCGGACTGGGCAGAGAAGTAGCGATGAAAGACGCGCAGGGCGGGTATGGGCCACGGCGAGAAATTGCCCAGGGTCAACACATAACGATGTTCCGCGCCCACCCAGGAAGTGGCCTGTACCATCAGGTTGGCGGGTTCCCGGGCCTGGGGCATATCGGCGGTGACCAGAACCTCCGCCTCAATCACTCGGGGATCGTTGACGTCTGCTCTGGCTGCCAGCCTGGCAGCGGAGAACAGAACGACTATAGCTAGAGTAATATAGCTCAACCGCTTCAGGGCAGTCATGAGTTCCTCATTCACTATGACATGGTAACCCGGCGCCTGGAGGCAATTGGCACCTTGCATCCGCCTATCATTATAACGGATGGATAGGCAAATAGCAACAGGTGCGCGTAAAAATCCAGATTAATGCTTACCGGGTTTGGGGTAATCTATCACCATTATACCAGGTTTGGGTAGCCAACAGGTGAATAATTGGTGATATTTTTATGACAGAATTGCCATGTCGTCAAGCGGTGCGCCGGATTGCGCCTCAATGGTAGCGATAGAGCAGATCAAGGGCCGGGGGGTTGGCGGCTATCACGACCGGCTGCGCCGTCACACCTACGGCACTACGCAGCCCGTCCGCTACTTTGACCCGCAGCAGCACCTCGCTGCCTGCCGCCAGCCCGGCAGTATCCCACAAATAGCTTCCCGCCAATGGCAGATTCGCCGCCAGGCGTTGCCACGTCCGGCCGCCATCCACCGAAGCATCCAGGCTGGCCGTGGCCCACGGATTTTCTGGCTGGGTGGCGTGCCATCGAATGAGATAGTTGCCCGCCACGTGTTCCCCGCCTTGGGGCGCAATCAGCTTGACAGCCGGGACATGGGTATTCAATACCGTCAGCGGGCCGACGACCATCTCCCGCCCGGCCAAATCCCCATCGTGTACGGTGGCCCGCAGCCATACCTGCTCGCTATTGGGAATGGTTGCCGTGTCCCAGGTATAGCGCCCCGCGTCCGCCAGATCGTACGCTATGAGGTTCCAACTGGCTCCTCGATCCAGGCTATAGTACAGATTGATGCCCAGCGCGCCGCCGTCCGGGTCGTAGGTGCGCCAGCGAATCTGATACAGCCCCGAAAGCGTCTCGCCCGCCTGCGGCGATACCACCGAGATAACCGGCGCGTTTCTGTTGGCGTTATCTATCCGGAAAGGCTTGCTGATGCAGGTGGCAATCGGGTGCGAGTCGTAGACGCGCAGCCGCAGGCGGTAGGCGCCATTCGCCACCTTTTGCGTGTCCCAGGTATACGCGCCCGCGTCTGGAATGCCCGACGCCAGGGGCGTCCAGGTCAGGCCGCCATCCGCGCTCACATCGAGGTCCACCATCAACGCTTGCAACGGGGCGTCCTGGATGCGCCAGCGTATCTCTTGCTCGCCCGACCAGACCGTTGCCCCAAGGGGCGCCAGGAACTCGGCGCGGGCTGTCTGGCCGGGTGGCGTCATTGGCTGGAATGCTCCCGACACTGCCTGCACGCGATGAATGCCATCATCTGCCACTACCCGCACTCGGTAGGTCAGCCCCAGCTTCAGCGCCTCCTCATCGAGCGCATATTCCCCCGTATTGGAGGCGTCGCGCAGCAAATCCACCCAGTTCACGCCGTCGTCGGCACTGATGGACACCGAGACGCGCAACGGGTCGCCGTCGGGGTCTTCGGCCACCCATGCGATTCCCGCGCCAGGGGCCAGCTTGCCCGCTGCGTCCGGCGACAGCAGCAGCACAGTCGGGGGGCGGCCCCGTTGATTCGCCAGATAGAAGGGGCCGCTGCTCGTGGCGGTGGTGGACGTCTGCCCATCGCTCACGACGACGCGCAGCAGGTAATCGCGTGCAAGCTCGACGTGTCGGGTATCCCACAAGTAGCGCCCGACGCGCGCGTCCAGCGTAGCGATCCTGGCCCAGCGTTCGCCGCCATCCACACTGACCTGAAGCGTGGCCGTAATCACGTCGCCGTCCCGGTCCCACGCCTGCCACGCGACCTCTTGAATGCCCGTCCAGACCTCGCCGCCGTGGGGGCTGAAGAGCCGCACTTGCGGGACATGATTGCGGTTATTCGAGATGGTAACAGGCTGGACAACCCTTACCAGAGCCGAGCCATCATCCATCACAGCCACCCGCAGGTCATAGTCGCCATCGGCATAGCCCGCCGTGTCGAGCATATAGAACCCGTTGTCAGGCAGCTTGCGCGCGAGGGCAGTCCACTCTTCGCTTCCCGTCTCGCGAATATCCACGCCGATGCTGTAATCTGCGCTGGCCTGGCCCACGGACCATTGCAGCAGCGCCATACCCGACAGGCTGGCCCCGGGGGCAGGAGATAGCAGGGCAATCTCTGGCAAGGGCCTTTCGCCAATGGCAAATAGCTGGTCGCTCTCGTCCGTTGCCTGGAAGAACTCGTCACGCGCCAGCACGCGCAGGCGGTATTGCGTGCCCGCCGGTAGATAGGAGACCTGCCAGACATAGTATCCCGTGTTGGGCACTCCCTCGGCCAACGGCAACCAGGTCTGACCGGCGTTCTCGCTGTAGAACAGGTCAATCAGCAGGTTGTCTTGGTCCGCGTCGTGAGCCTGCCAGAGGATTACCGTTTCCTTGTCCAGGCGCGTGGCTGTGTTGGGCCAAAGCAACTCGACTGTCGGCGGGCTGTTCTGGACAATTTGGAGCCTTTCCGCTGCGTCGGCGGCAATGACGCCCAGTGGGTCGCGGGCCAGCGCGCGCACCTCATAGCCCTCGCCGGGAGACAGGCTCGCCAGCCGCCACGAATACGCGCCAGTAGCAGCAAGCCCTCGCCCGATGGGCCGCCATTCGCCGTCACCCTGGCGATACTCCAGGTCTACCGTTATCGGATCGCCGTCGGGGTCATGGGCCTGCCAGGCAATACGCATCTCGCCCGCCTGCACCGAACCCGCTCGTGGGGCCAGCAGGGACACCTGCGGCGGCTCGTTGGAGTTGTTCACCTGAAATACCGGGCTGATGGTCTCGGCATAGTCGCTGCCATCCGTGATGCTGACGCGCAACAACGCTTCGGTGCTGTCTGGATATTGCCGGGTATTCCACAGGAACGAGTGTGCGTCGGTGATCTGATCGGCCACCTCGACCCAATGCGCGCCCCCGTCCGGGCTGTAGGCAATGGATGCGGCGACAGGGCCATTCTGATTCGACTGCGTATCCCAGGTGATGCGCCTGTCCCCCCGCCAGGGCGATGTGGCGTCGAAATCGCGCAGCGCGACGCTCAGCGAGGTGTTTTGCACGCGCACGGGCCGCTCCACAAACGACGCGCCTCCCTGCCCATCCGTGATCTCGGCGAGAAGGTCATATGCGCCATCCAGCACGGCCTGCGTGTCCCAAATCGCGCTCCAGCCGTCGGCCCCCCGAATGCCTGGGCCGATATGGAATAGCTGGCCGTCCGGTGCGCGATAGTAGAATTGCACGCTCAGGTTGCCCGGCGTATCGCCCCTGGCTTCCATACGCACAACCGTTGGGCCAACAAGCGTCTCGTTTTTGGCAGGTGTCTCGAAATAGTAGGAGGCGGGGCTGTTTTCTATGCGGAGGTCATCCACATGCAGGAGCAACTCGCGGCCATTCTGGCACCGGACGACGACGCGCAGGGTATACTGTCCGTTTGGCAGGGTCGTTGTATCCCAGTCATAGCCCCACAGCCCATCAATCAGGTTCATTTCGCCCAGATAGTGCAGCACATCATCCATATCCTGCACATAGGCGGTAGCGCCCGTCAGATATTGCAGGCCCTCTGTCAGGTACAGCCGCACCCTTTCTACCCCGCGCAAGGCGCTCCCTTCGGTAGGGGTTAACACGTGTACTCGCGGGCGCGCATCTCCTACCAGACAAAAGCTCCCCGCTGATCGCGCGCTGGCCGATAGCCCTGCGTCGTCATAGGCGATGGCGCGGGCATACCACTCGTCGCCATCCAGGGCAGGCGTCACTTGGACTTGAACGCGCCAACCGTCCGTCCCGTCGTGATCGCTTCCCAGCCACAGGGATTGGGTAGTCTCCAGGGCATATCGCTGCCCGGCATCCTGGCCCTGCAACAAGGGCCGGTCACGCTCTAGATAAAAGTCCACCCGGCGCACCGTGCCGTCTGCGTCTTCCACCTCGGCCACCAGCTCGACGAACTCGTCCAGCACGGCCTGGGGCTTTGGCGAGGTGATGGTAACGCGTGGGGCCATGCTGTTATCCACCTGAATGGGCGCGTCCAGCGGGCTGTAGCTCGTGTGGGAAAGCTGGTCGGTAGCGACTACCCACGCCCGATATGACCCGTCCGGCAGCCGCCGACTATCCACAGGAACGTTCTGCCATTTGCCCTCGGCGGTCTGTCTGGCGGAGAGGCTAAAGGCTCCCCCGTAATAGACTGTGGGACTGATGGGCTGCTGCGCTTCCACATCCAACGGGGGGCGACCCGTCGGCGTAAAGTACAGGTGGAGACGTTCCGCCATGTGTTCCGCCGCGCCAGCCAGCGCCATCAGCGATACCCGGCCACGCGCCAGTTCCGGCGCTTGGAGCCATGCCCACGGCAAATGGGGGGGCTGAATGATAAAGGGATCGCCGTATGCGCGGGCGAGCCTGCCGCGCGCGTCCATCCCCAGGGCCACCACGCGCCACGCGCCCGCCTGCGTAAACTGCGCGGGCCGCAGGGGCATGGCCCATCCGTCGCGCCCGTTGTCGTCCCTTCCCAGGTAGACCAGCTCGCCGCTTTCGTCGTCTGCCGCTTGCAGGTAAAACTCGACAGATAGCACATCGTTCGCCGCCAGATTCGCCGCCACGCGAATGAGCGTATCCTCCGTCACCAGGTCGCCGCCACGCGGGTACAACACGGCGACTTGCAAGTCTAGCGGCTCTGGGGCCAGATAATACACCTCCCAGTTTCCCCGCTCGTCGGGGGCGGCCCAGGCAATGTGCATATTGCCCACCGCGTCCACCGCCATCGACAGGTCATCCAGCGCGGAAACAGCGGCCAACTGCCTCTTGGAGACCTGCCAATCCACCGAGCTGGCATACCATAGCGCGCCCTCTGCGTACCACGCCAGATGCGCGATCCCTGCCGAGTCGGCGAACAGGGCAAACGGCGCTTCTACAGACAGGTTCTCGGCCACGCGATAGGATACAGTCCAATCCTGGCTATTGGCATAGACCAGATGGCCGCCATCTCGCCAGCAGAGGTGAGCAGGGCCGGTTTTTCCCACCGCCAGCACTGGCGTATATAGCTGCCGCCCAACCTTGACCAGCGTTCTCTCTGATGGAGCGCCGCTGTAGTGAATCTGCAACACTTCTCCGGCATCAGCCGCCAGCCAGGCGAAATGGGGCGCTCCGCTTGCGTCCAGCTTCCAGTCCAGCGTGTTCACCGCTGCCGGGGAGGTGATGGTCAGCGTGGGGGTAAGCGCCGGAGCAGGCGCATAAGAGATGGTTCGCCCGTTTGCCCACGCGACATGCAACTGCCCCGTTGTGTCCAGGCTCATGTGGGCGGCCTGGGGCAATGGCACAACCGTGGGTGTGAGCACAGCCGCAGGTGTGGCTGGGGCCTGCATGTTGAGCGGGACAGACAAAAGCTGTACCGTCGAGGTGGCAGGCTCGGACCAGGCAATGCGCGCCGCCTCTGGCCCGATCATCAAGCCAAGGGGGGTCTGTTCTTTGCGAGAGGGGGAAATGGAGGCCAGGGGGATGGGTTCCCAGTTGGGGGCGCGCGCCAGCACCAGCTCTGCCGAACTGCCGTCTGCCGACAGGCGCTTCCACGCTATATAGGCGCGGCCATGTTCGTCAACCGCCACGACGGGTTCAACATCCGCCGCGGGGTCAACGGTAATTTGCCAGGGCGAGACCGCAGGGGCCGACAATTCGTCGGCAACCCCAACTGGAACGGCCAAAACGAACATGCCCAAAAGCAATGTGGCCAAGAGATAGAGCCTGCGCATATCACCTATCCCCCAACGTCGTTGTGGAGATTTTCGATAGCTTTGCTGCATACTCCCAGCTTGGACACCCGCAGCAGCCCTGGTAGACCGACATCCCCCCAAT
>JAAYXX010000158.1 GCA_012515695.1 Chloroflexota bacterium | reverse complement strand
TGCTCGGCCCCAACGGAGCGGGCAAGACCACAACCATCTCTATGCTCTCCTGCCTGCTCGCGCCCACCAGCGGCGACGCTCTGATCAAGGGGCACTCGATCACCCGCGAACAGATGGCCGTCAAGCGGGCCATCGGCGTTGTGCCACAGGAATTGGCCATCTACCCCGACCTCTCCGCCCGCGAGAACCTGAACTTTTGGGGCAAAATGTACGGCCTGCGCGGCAAGGAACTCGAGCAGCGCACCAGCGAAGTACTCGAGTTGATCGGCCTGACAGACCGGCAGAAAGGCGCGGTGGACAAGTTTTCCGGCGGGATGAAGCGCCGCCTGAACATCGGCATCGCCCTGCTACATCGCCCCCAGGTGATCTATATGGACGAGCCTACCGTGGGCATTGACCCCCAGAGCCGCCGCAGCATTCTGGATAGCGTCAAGGAGCTAAACCGCCAGGGAATGACGGTGCTCTATACGACCCACTATATGGAAGAGGCCCAGGAGCTTTCGGACCACATCGCTATCATGGACCACGGGCAGGTGATTGCCTACGGAACCCACGACGAGCTGATCAATATCGTGGGCGAGGCAGACCGCATTGACCTGACCATCAACACCGAGGCAGAGCGCATTCTGGACACCTGGCGCGCCATACCCGGCGTCCAGCAGATTACCGCCGAAGATGGCCGGTTAACCCTGTTGGTGAACGACAGCAACGTCGTATTGCCCGCGCTGTTCGAAAGCTCGAATCGCGCAGGCGTGCGGATCACCTCCGTGCGAATTCAGGAACCTAACCTGGAAGCGGTGTTCCTGCATCTCACAGGCCGCGCCCTGCGGGACTAGGAGCCTACCATGAAAACCCTGGACCTTGCATTCAAGGATTTGTCACGTAACTTGCGTAACGCCTTTGGCGTCGTGATGATGGTGGTCGCCCCCCTGCTGATTTCCGGCCTACTCTACCTGGCCTTTGGAAACGTGGGCGGCGAGAAGGGGCTGCAAATCCCGGTCACCCGCGTGCAGATCGCCAACCTCGATCAGACCGCCGCTGGTGTAGGACAGACGTTGGTGAGCGCGCTCTCTCAAGAGGGGATGGCCCAGTTCTTTGAGGTCACCGAAGCAGACGAGGCCGCCGCCCGCGCAGCCGTGGAACAGGGGGACGCTGACATCGCGCTGATTATCCCAGCGCAGCTTACCGAGCGGGCCTATGCCGCCGAGCAAGCCGCCATCACAATCCTCAAGAGTGATGACGCCGCGATAGGGGCCAGCATCCTGGAAGGGGTCGCCAACAGCTTTCTTGACGGGTTGGCGGGCGCCAAGGTCACTGCGGACGTCATCGCCGAACAGTACGCGCAGCGCGGAGTAGCCATGCCCGCCGAGCTGATTGGTCAGGCCAGCCAGCAATATGCCCAGTGGTCGCAATCGCTGGGGGCCACCATGCAAGACGGCGAGCTTGACGCGATACAGATGGTCTCCCCCAAGCCTGCCGAATCTACCGCCCCCGACCAGAACGTCGGCAAGATCATCATGGCCAACGTTGTGGCTGGCATGATGATCTTTTTCGTGTTCTTTACCGGAGCCAGCACAGCCGAATCCATCATCAAGGAACAGGAAGAGGGCACACTGGCCCGCCTCTTTACAACCCCCACCCCTCAGGCCACTATCCTGGGAGGCAAGTTTGTGGCCGTCTTTTTCACGCTGATCGTGCAGGTCGTCATCTTGTTGATCTCGGCGCGCCTGCTCTTTGACATCTGGTGGGGAGAGCTGGTTCCCCTGGTGCTTGTGAGCATCAGCATGATCGTGGCCGCCGCTGGCTTTGGCGTTTTCGTCATGTCGTTCGTCCAGAACACGCGCCAGAGCGGGCCAGTGATGGGAGGCGTGCTGACCATCACCGGCATGGTGGGCGGTCTGATGACTACTGGCATCCAGAACATCCCCGAGATATTCGACATCGTGAACCTGTTCACCCCCCAGGGCTGGGCCTTGCGGGGCTGGCAGATGGTTCTCGCCGGGGAGAGCGTTGGGGCAGTGTTGGGCACAGTGCTGGTAACGCTGGCCTGGGGCCTGGTCCTGTTTGCTGTGGGCGTAACGCTCATGCGCAAGCGATTCGCGTAGGAGAATGGCAATGAATATCGTGGATATTGCGATAAAAGACCTGCTCCAAAACATCCGAGACAAAAAATCGGCGTTGTTCCTGGTGATCATGCCGATCATGTTCACGTTGTTCTTTGGCTTTGTCTTTAACCCCGCCAACCAGCCAGACGATACGCGCTTGCCGGTAGCGGTGATCAATCAGGACCAGGGCACGGCGTT
>JAAYXX010000018.1 GCA_012515695.1 Chloroflexota bacterium | reverse complement strand
GCTGCCTCCGGCCAGCAGCGCGCCCAGCAGCACAACAGTCAGCGCGAGGGTAGCGGCGGCTCTGGCGAACGTTGTGCGGGATAGCTGTGCCCACCAGCGCGAGGGCGCGGGTTGCGGGCGGGCGACGCGTCGGGCGCCTGCGTCGGCCATCACGCGGGCGCGAGCGCGGGCAAGGGCGGCGGCGGGGGGCGCGGCAAACGAGGCGCGGCGGCGTAGCGCAACAGCTACCCGCAACATAGGCTCCAGCTCTTCCCGCAACCTGGGAAAGCGCCGTAGACATATTTCCAGGTCTTCTCCCTCGGAGAGACGGGAGAGACACTCGTCTAGCGCGTTCTCAAGGCGCTTGTCCATCCCTTTCCCCCGCATATCCATCCAGATATCGGCGCAATGACGCGAGTGCTCGATACTGGAGGGATTTGATAGCGCCCTCTGTCTTGCCCATTAACCTGGCGATCTGGAGGTTGCTCAACCCCTCACAGAATTTGTAGACGATGACCGATCGCTGTTCTTCGGTGAGGCAAAGCAACGCCTCGCCGAGCATCTCCCCCGTCAACACTTCTTCCACAGCCGAAACAGGGTCTTCCTTGGCGGCGACGAGGTGTTCGTCCAAGGGGAGGTGTTGTCTCTGGCCGTCACGCCGAAAGTGATCCACGATCATGTTGTGCGCGATGCGATAGAGCCAACCGGAGAACGAGCTTTGCCATGCTTTGGACGAACGGACAGCATCCAGCATCTTGATAAAGACGCCAGCCGTGAGGTCTTCGGCCAACTCCTGGTTGCCCACGTGGAAAAAGACATAGGCGTAAATCTTGGCCGAATAGCGATCATACAGCTCGCCCAGGGCATCTGCGTCGCCCTGTTTCGCTCTGGCAAGCAGTTGGTGTTCGTCGCCGAATAGCATGTGAAAGCCTTGTTCTTCCTGTTAGACGATGTGCTTTCGCAAAAGTTACGGATCGGGATGCAAACTAGGCGATATTAGCGGATACCTGGGGCACAATGTCACGTGATATCTCTAGGATCGGCTAACGATACCATTAAAGGCTAATACTTGTCAATACGATCAAAATCGCTTCGGCGGCGAGACAAGAAAGGGGAATAAAAAAGACCCTGGCCGTATGCGGGCCAGGGTCGGTCCTGCAAAGTGGATAACTAGGCAATCACTACTACATCAGACGCCTGCGGGCCTTTGGGGGAATCCTCGACGGTAAACTCGACCGACTCTCCCTCTTGCAGGTTACGAAAGCCCTCACCGCGGATGGCTGAGTAATGCACAAACACATCCTTGCTGGCCTCGTCTCCATCGGGGATGATGAAGCCGTAACCCTTGACTCGACTGAACCACTTTACTTTGCCAGTGGTTCGCACACCCATGACGTACCTCCTCTGGAAATACTGAGACTGCGTCTTGTTCAGAGGCGCGCCAAAACGACAGCCATGCCTCTGACAATAGACGGCTAGGAACAACGTCGCGAGTCAAACTGAGGGAACAGGCCCTGAACTCGGGGGGAATTCCATTGACCCGCGATCCCGCAACTGCGTCCCGATGTTACTACAGCCCATACCTTTTGTCAAACCTTTCACGAGCTAGCGGATGCAATCGTAATGGTTGGGGGTAAAATGGCTCATGTGGGGCGGCTTTGGGGGCGCGTTGGCGGCTCAGTTTCATGTGCTATTCATGCTTGCGGCTGGCTGCACCGGCGCGAATGGGCGCGGGGGCGAGGTTGCGTCACGGCGGGGCAAGGGCTGCTGGCAAACGTGTGGCGAACGTAACCAGTATTCTGCTGTATTTTTGATTCAATAGCGTCGGCACTGGGCCTTGTGAGTCTGTGGGTGGGCGGTGCCTCTCTTGACATAGCTAGAGGTTACGACTATCCTTGAACTGGTTGGTCGAGTTGGCGACCAACGCCAAGCTCGAGAGGAAGGTCTTCCTCTGGATATTCGTTTGAAGAGGTGTACGCTTGTTTTTTGACGAGGCGACAATAACTGTCCGTGGCGGAAATGGTGGGAACGGGGTCGTCAGTTTTCGCCGCGAGGCACACGTTCCGCTAGGCGGGCCTAATGGCGGCAATGGCGGCAAAGGTGGCGATGTCTACCTGCGAGTGAACGGCCAGATGAACACGCTGGTGTTCTTTACCCGGCAGCGCCGTTTCCATGCGGAGAATGGCGAGCATGGCAGCGGCCAGAGCAAGCAGGGCCGCAGCGGGGATGACCTGTATATTGACGTGCCGCCCGGAACCATCGTGCGAAACCAGGACACGGGGGAAATCCTGGGTGATCTGGTGTACGAGGGCCAGACCTTGCTGGTGGCCGCGGGCGGGCGCGGCGGGCGCGGCAACGAGGCATTCAAGTCGTCTACGCGGCAGGCGCCTCGCTTTGCCGAAAAGGGCGCGCCCGGCGAGAGCTATACGCTCAAGCTGGAACTCAAGCTGATCGCCGACGTGGGACTGTTGGGCAAACCCAACGCGGGCAAGTCTACCCTGCTGTCCAGGGTGAGCGCCGCTCGCCCCAAGATCGCCGATTATCCCTTTACGACCCTCAGCCCGAACCTGGGCGTGGTGGAGATTGACCAGCGCGCCCTGGTATTTGCCGACATTCCCGGCCTGATCGAAGGGGCGCACGAGGGCGCGGGGTTGGGACTGCAATTTCTGCGGCATGTCGAGCGGACGCGCCTGTTGGTGCATCTGTTGGACGGGGCCAGCCCTGATCCGTTGGAGGATTTCCGGGCCATCAATCGCGAGTTGGCGCTGTATAGCGAAAAGCTGGCGGCCAAGCCGCAGATTGTGGTGCTCAACAAGATGGACCTGACCGAGGCCCGCGAAAGCCTGGCCGAGTTGCAGCGCGAGCTGGGCAACGAGGTGGGCCATGTCTATGCTATCTCGGCGGTGACGGGCGAGAACGTGAGAGAGCTATTACGCGCCATTGCTGACCGACTGGCGGAATTGCCCAAGGAAGAGCCGGAGGCTCCTATGTTTGTGTTCCGCCCGCATGAACGAGAGAGCGTGGCCTTTACCATCACACAGGAGGCGCCCGGCGTCTACCGGCTGGCCGGTGAAGAGATCGAGCGATTGGCCGTGATGACCGATTGGTCGAGCTATGAGGCCGCCGAACGGTTCGCGCGCATCCTGCACGGGCGTGGCATCACGGCCAAGATGGAAGAAATGGGCGTGGAAGTAGGCGATACCATCCTCATCGGAGATATGGAACTGGAATGGCAGTAGGCGCAAACACGCCGAACAATGAACGGTCATTCGAGCGGGTAGGGGTTTTCGGGGGGACTTTTGACCCCATTCATATAGGTCACCTGGTGGTCGCTGAGGAGGCGAGGGTCTCGTGTGCGTTGGACCGGGTGATCTTTATTCCTGCCAAAAAGCCGCCACACAAGCCCGGCGAGCCGTATGCCTCGGCTGGTGACCGGCTGGAGATGGTGCGTCTCGCCATAGCGGACAACCCCTATTTCTGCGTTTCCGGTATGGAATTGGAGAGAGCAGGCCCTTCTTACACCGTGGATACCTTGCGGGCCATTCGAGAGGAATGCCTTGTGCGCTCGCTCTTTTTTATCATGGGGGCCGACTCGCTGGTCCACCTCAAGACCTGGCGCGACCCGCATGGGATTATGCAACTGGCCCGGCTTATTGCGGTGACCCGGCCCGATTGGGACGTTGATCTGGCCGCGCTGGACCGCGAGTTGCCGGGGTTGGCGGCGAACACCGAGCTTCTGACGACGGTTCGGCTAGAGATATCGTCCACCGACTTGCGCGAGCGGGTGAGCGAGGGCCGCCCCATTCGCTATCAGGTGCCTGACCAGGTTGAAGCCTACATTCGTGAGCATGGCCTGTATATTCGAACTAGCCAAAGGAGTTCCGCGCAAGCGGGTTGATTTATATCGTGTTGATAAGCTTATCTACCGGTTGTTTATATCATTTTACCCTGCGACATACCCTGGCGCTGGCCGCAGATATGGGGTTTGACGGGGTTGAGCTGGTGATGGGGCCAGAGGTATGGCTGCGGGGGGCCAAATATGTTCGCAAGTTGGCGCGTGAGACGGGTCTGCGGGTTTTGAGTGTGCATCCCACGCTGCTGAGGTCAAGCCCCAAGGGCGGGGGCGCGGGGCGAATTGCCGACGCAACAGAGGCCGCCCTGGTGTTGGAATGCCCTACCATTGTGGCGCATGGCCCCGGAACGCTGCGCTGGGAGGCCCCGGAGGCGCAAGATTGGCTGCGCCAGGTGGATGTGTCGCGGGAGCGCCTGAACGGGAACGGGGCGCGGCTGGCGTTGGAGAATCCGGGTTGGTATTGTGCGCGAGACAGGCAAACCGTGCTGGCGCACCTGCCGGTTTTGCAGGCTTTTGCCCATCAGCATGACCTCGACGTGACGCTGGATACCTGCCACCTGGGCACCTCCGACATGGGGCTGCTGGAGGGGTATCGTCTGGTGCGGGGGCGATTGGCGAACGTGCATTTCAGCGACCTGCGCCCTCGCAAACTGCGGTTCGATTGCCACCCTGTGCGTACTCTGCTCTCTCACCATCAGATGCCCGGTGATGGCATACTCCCCTTGCAGGCGATGCTGGCCGACATGCAGGGCGATGGGTATGCGGGGCCGGTCAGCATGGAGATTAGCCCGCTGGCTTTACAGGTCTGGTCGCCGCGCCAGTTGCGCGCAAATCTGCAGCGGGCTATCGAGTGCGTGCGCTCTGTACAGACCGAGACCGAGATGACCTGATTCGGCAGGGGGGTAAGGGGATGGCCTTACCGGAACGAGCCGAAATCAGGCTCCCGCGCTGGTTTGATTCCCCTACCTGAGCGAAATCTTGTATATAATCCGGAATTACACGCGTTCTTTACGGAATTGCACCAATTTCATGGTAATCTGTTCACACAAGCACTAGATATGGGCAGATTGCAAGAGCGCGTAGCTACCCATAGTAGTCTGGCATAAGGTTACAAAACTTTGAGAATATTTACCAAAAAGGTTCTTGGCAAACGGCTATTTGTGGTGTATAATCGTGGTAGTTGGTGGGTAAGAGTGGTAGAAAGTGGTAAGCCCGCCCCGAATCACATAGTCACAGGGCTTGCCAGCGTTCTCAGGCCTCACAGACAGGTGGCAAGCTGTTCGCTCCCCCCGTGGGCCTACTGATCGCCAATTCGTTACCATGTCCCGAATCTAGCCGAACCCACTGCACTAGCGGTCGTTGCTCATCCCTCATTACGCTGCACCACTTGGCTGCCACCTTCGGGTAGGCTACGCTCAGGAGATCACGTGATGTTTTCCGGCGAGTATTCGCACGCAATGGACGCCAAGGGCCGCCTGACCATTCCGGCTCGTTTCCGTGACGAGCTGGAAGGTGGACTTGTGGTGACCAAAGGGTACGAGCCGTGTATTCTCCTGTATCCCCTCGGTGAATGGTCTGCGTTGGCCAGCAAGGTGGCCCAACTCCCCAAGACGAGCCGGGCTGCGCGAGCCTACAGTCGCCTGGTTTTCGGGAGCGCCGCCGAAGTAACGCCCGACAAGATGGGGCGCATCCTGCTTCCCTCCTTTTTGCGCGAGTATGCGGGGATTGACCAGGAGGCCGTCATTGTGGGGGTCAACACGTATATCGAGATTTGGAATCCTGAGCGGTGGCGGGCCACCCTGGAGCAAGATATGGACGACCTCGCCGACATCCTCGATGATGTCAGCAAGATGGGCATTTGATGATGAGCAACCTGGAGCGCGCTACAGCGCAGCCGGGCGTCTATACGCACATTCCGGTGCTTTATTCTCAAGTCATGGAATGGCTCGACCCTCGCCCAGGCCGCAGCTACATTGACGCGACGGTGGGCCTGGGCGGCCATGCGGCGGGCGTGCTGGAGCGCTCTGCGCCCGATGGCCGATTGCTGGCGATTGACGCCGACCCCCAGGCGCTGGCCTATGCCCGGCAACGGTTGGCCCCCTTTGGCGAGCGGGTGGTGTTCGTCCAGAGCTACTATACCGACCTGAAGCGCATTGCACGCCGAACGGGTTTCGAGCAGGTGGATGGGATACTTTTTGATTTGGGGGTCTCCACGCTGCAATTGCAGGCGGCGGAGCGGGGATTTTCCTTTCAGAGCAACGCCCCGCTGGATATGCGCATGGGGCCGGATGCAGACACGACGGCGGAAGAGATCGTCAACACCTGGCCCGAAGAGGAATTGAGCCGGATTATTTACGTCTATGGCGAAGAGCGGCATGCGCGGCGCGTGGCTCGGGCCATTGTCGCCAACCGCCCCATTCGGAGCACCGGCGAATTGGCCGCGCTGGTGGCCCGCGTGGTGGGATATGCGGGCAAGATTCACCCGGCGACGCGCACGTTTCAGGCTTTGCGGATTGCCGTCAATCGCGAATTGGAGGGGCTGACCGAGACATTGCCAGATGCGCTGGAACTCTTGGCGACAGGGGGGCGTCTGGCGGTTATCTCGTTTCACTCGCTGGAAGATCGGATCGTCAAGCAATTCATGGCGCGCGAATCGCAAGATTGCATCTGCCCGCCAAGCATTCCACAGTGCGTTTGCGAGCATCGGGCGACGCTCAGGCGTTTGACCAAGAAACCTATTCGGCCCAGCGATGAGGAGGTTGACCGGAACCTGGCCAGCCGCAGTGCGCGTTTAAGAATAGCAGAACGTCTTTGAGGTGCGGAAACATGGTGAATCGGCGGGAAGCCCTACCTTTTCCTCTCTTGCAAAACCGAGCGCAGAAACGCGTCAGGCAGACGCGGGTTAACCTGCGTAGCGTGGGGTTTTTCGCCGCCGCTGTGTTGTTGATTGGGCTGGTGGGCTGGCTCTACCTGCTTCAGGCCAGCGAGGTGGCCGGTTATGCCCACGAAATCCGCGAGTTGCAGCGACAGAAGGAGCAGGTACATCGGCAGATCGTCGTGCTGGAGGGGCAAGTGGCCGAAGCCGGTTCCCTGGGCATGGTGATGCAGGCCAGCGGCGAACTGGGATGTAGCATCCCGGACGCCCTGGACGCGGGACGGCGGCTGCGGTTGGGCTATGCCCCGTTGGCCGAGCCGACGCCGGGCAGCGAACCGGCGGTGAGTGACGCAGAGCCGACTCGCCCGGCAGAGGACACGCGCTTGCCGGGGGTGTTTGCGAATTTGATAGCGCAAGTCAAGCTTTGGCTAGAGACCCCGCCGGGCTATACTACCACCTGGTAGCCTGGCCGGGGCATCGCGTCGTTTTCGGGCTGAACGACGAACGAACATCAAGTTTCGTGGCTGGACATGGGGGCGCAGATGAACGGCCTGAGGGCAGTAGATGCGCAGCAAACGGGATACCAGCGCAGAATTGCGTGGCTGGCGGTCGTCTTGACGACAGTCGGCCTCGTTTTGCTTGGGCGCATCGTCTGGTGGCAGGTGGTCCCCCATCCAGAGATCGGCACTCTGGTCCCCACGGGTAGCGAGACGGCGAACATCATCGCGCCAGCACGTGGCAATATCCTCGACGCGAACGGGCAATATCTGGCCGCTTCGACAGTTTACTATACCCTGGGTGTTTCGCCCCGCTTATTGGACGACAGCGACCGCCAGGAGTTGATTCCTATTCTGGCGACCCTGCTGAACAAGTCGGAGGCCGAGATGGCCGAGGCGCTGTCCAAAGAGGGCGTAGAGTATGTCCTGTTGGGCAGAAACCTGCCTGCTACCATCGGCCAGCAAATAGAGGCCCTGGAGCGGGATGGGTCGCTGAACATGGACGCCTTTCGGTTGGAACCCACTTTTGGCCGCGTCTACCCTGACGGCGAACTGGCGGCCCACGTGCTGGGCTTTATGAACCTGGAGGGCCAGGCTCACTATGGGCTGGAGCAGTACTATGACCGACTGCTGCGGGGTGTAGAGGGCACGTGGCGAGGCATTAGCGATTCGTGGGGCGAGCAAATCCTGGCGAGCCTGGGCGGATATCAGCCCGCACGCGATGGGGCCGACCTGGTGCTGACCATTGACCGCAATGTGCAGTACATGGCCGAGCAGATTTTGCGCGAAGGCGTCGCGGAGAACGGGGCGGCTGCGGCGACTATGGTCGTGGTGGACCCGCGCACCGGCGGCCTGCTGGCGGTAGCGAACCAGCCCACCTACAACCCAAACACCTACGGCGAGGCCGAGAGCCAGGAAAGCTATATCAATCAGGCCATTACCTCGCTGTATGAGCCGGGGTCTACCTTCAAGGTGTTCACTCTGGCGGCGGCCCTGCAAGAGCGGGTTATTCTGCCCACGGATACGTATGATGATCGCGGCGAGATCATCGTGGGCAACCAAAAGATTCAGAATTCGGACAAGCGAGCGCACGGGCAGACGACGATGACCGAGTTGTTGGCCTACTCGCGAAACGTGGGGGCGGCGCATGTGGCGTCGCTGTTGGGCGCTACGCGCTTTTACGAGGCCATGCGGCGCTTTGGCATCGGCGATGTGACGCGGATTGACCTGGCGCTGGAGCAAAAGGGGATCATGCGCGTGCCCACCGACTTGAACTGGCATATGTCCGACCTGGGCACCAACTCGTATGGGCAGGGTATCGCCGTGACGCCGTTGCAGATTACGATGGCGTACGCGGCCATCGCCAACGACGGCGTATTGATGCGACCCTATGTCGTGTCAGAGGTTCGCCAGGAGGGTTCCGTCGAGGTCCGGGAGCCTTCAGCCGTCCGGCGGGTGCTGTCTTCCGAAGTGGCCCAGCAGATGACCGAGATGATGGCGGACGCCGTGGAAATGGGTATGCAGAAGGCGATGGTTCCCGGCTATAGCATGGCTGGCAAATCGGGCACGGCTGGCATCCCCGACGCGGAGGGATACAAAAACAGGTTTGTGATTGCCTCGTTTGTGGGGTTTGGCCCTGTGCCCGACCCGCGCTTTGTCATTCTGGTGAAATATGAAAAGCCGCAGGAGGGCTATTGGGGGGTGGACGTGGCCGCACCCACGTTCGCCCGGATGGCCGAGTTCCTGTTGGACTATTACGGTATTCCGCCCACCCAGGGCCTAGCGGAGTGATTGTGAGAACCATGCCATCGTTGAATCTGGCCGAGTTGTTGGCCGAACTGGCGCCCTCTCTGCGGGTAGAAGGCGCGCAAGATATACCGATATGCAACGTCTGCATAGATTCCCGGCAGGCGGGCTGTGGCTCGCTCTTTGTGGCCCTGCGCGGCGAGCGCAGCGATGGGCACGACTATGTGGGGGCCGCGTTCCAGGCGGGGGCTACGGTGGCGCTGGTAGAGCGCCCCACGGCGGCGGCGGCAGTGATTGACACGGTGCAGCCAGGCGCCCCCGCGTCTGTTGAGCCGCCCGTGATGGTGGTGGTTCCCGACGCGCTGCGGGCGCTGCAACTGGTGGCGCGTGGCCGTCGGCTGGCCCGGCCCGATCTGCGGGTGTTGGGCGTGACGGGCAGCGTGGGCAAGACGACCACCAAGGAGGCCATCGCCTTTGTCCTGGCGCAGCACTATCGCACGCTGAAAAACGCTGGCAACTTTAACAACGAAATCGGCTTGCCCCTGACGTTGATGCAGCTTGAAAACCACGAGTACGCCGTGCTGGAAATGGGGATGTATACCCTCGGCGAGATTCGGGCGCTGTGCGCGCTGGCCTTGCCCCAGATCGGCGTTGTGACCAACGTGGGGCCGGTGCATTTGGAGCGGCTGGGGACCGTCGAGCGGGTTGCAGACGCCAAGGCCGAGTTGGTGGAGGCGTTGCCGGAAGACGGCGTGGCCGTGCTGAATGGCGATGATCCGCTGGTCAGGGGGATGCGCGCGCGCACCAGGGCCAGCGTTGTAACCTTTGGGCTGGACTCTCAGAACGACGTGTGGGCGGACGCGATTGTGACGCGCGGGCTGGAGGGAACGCATTTCACCGTTCACGTCCGCGAGATGCCCGCCCTGAGATTGCGCGGCGGCAGCTATCCGGCGCAACTGGCGACGCTGGGCAGCCATACGGTAATGGCGGCCCTACCGGCCATTGCCGTCGGCTTGATGGCGGGCCTGACGTGGGAGGAAATCCAGGCTGGGCTGCTGGCGCAGGGATACGGCACGCGACTGGTTCCGCGCGCGGGGCTGGGCGGCGTAACCCTGCTGGACGACACCTATAACGCCAGCCCTGCGTCGGTGCTGGCGGCTTTGGGCGTGCTGGCCGAAGCGCCGGGCAGGCGGCTGGCTGTGCTGGGGGATATGTTGGAATTGGGCACGTACGAGGAGCAGGGCCACCGGCTGGTGGGCGAGCGTTGCGCCGAGGTGGTGGATGGGCTGATCGCCGTTGGCACCAGGGCCAGGATGATTGCAGACGCGGCGCGTCACGCGGCTCGCAACGGACTGTCAGCCGACGCCATATGGGCGGTGGACGACAACGCCAGCGCCATCCAGATTTTGCGCGAGTGCGTCCAGCCGGGGGACACGGTGCTGGTCAAGGGGTCGCGTAGCATGGGGATGGAAGCCATTGTGGCGGCTTTCGAGGAGCGTACCGCATGATCGCGCCATTGATCGCTGGGGGAGTCTTGTTCCTGTTGATGTTGCCGTTGGGCAACTGGACGATTCGCACGCTGCTGGCCAATGGCATCGGCAAGCATATTCGGGTAGATGGCCCCGCGTCTCATCAGGTCAAGGCGGGCACGGCCACGATGGGCGGCCTGTATATCCTGGTGGGCGTCACCGCGATGACCCTGGTGCTGGGGCTGTTGGGGTATACGGGCATGCTGTGGCCCTGGCTGGCGATGGTGAGCTATGGCCTGCTGGGAGCTTTTGACGACTTGAAGGGTTTGAAGGATACCCAGGGCGTTGGCTGGCTGGCGCGCAGCAAATTCCCGTGGCAGTGGGGGCTGGGCGCGGCGCTGGCGCTGGGCATGTTCCTGACGCACGACGCGCACCCGATGGCGATTCCCCTCACCAATGTGGTCGTGGAAATGGGGTGGTGGTTCGTTCCCGTAACGGCGGTGCTGCTGGTGGCGTTCTCCAACGCGGTGAACCTCACCGACGGGCTAGACGGGCTGGCCGGAGGCACCGTAGCCATTGCGTGTGCGACATACGGTGTGATCGCTTACGTGGCCGGGCAGATGGACCTGTCCCTGTTCGCTTTTGTGATGGTGGGCGCGGTGGCGGCGTTCCTCTGGTTCAACGTACACCCGGCGCGCATCTTTATGGGCGATACTGGCTCTCAGGCGTTGGGGGCGGGGCTGGCGGCGATTGCCGTGCTTTCCGGGCACTGGCTCTTGCTGCCGATCGTCGGGATCATATTCGTGGCCGTGTCGCTGTCGGTCATGTTGCAGGTGGGCTGGTTCAAATACACCCGCCGCAAGTACGGCGAGGGGCGGCGGTTGTTCCGCATGGCCCCGCTGCATCACCATTTTGAGCAGCTTGGCTGGCCCGAAGTGCGAATCACCCTGCGGTTCTGGCTGGTAGCCGCCGTAGCGGGGATGCTCGGCCTGATCCTGGTATTGGGGTAAAAGATGCTTTCACCGAACGATTTGCGCGGATTGCGAACAGTGATCGTGGGGGCCGCCCGCGAGGGGACGGCCCTGGCGCGTTATCTGGTGCATGCGGGGGCGCGTGTGGTGTTGAGCGATTCCAAGCCGCGAGAAGCCCTGCTCAAGCCCTTGTCCGACCTGGAGGGCCTGCCCATCGAGTTCGCCCTGGGGTGCAGCGAGTTGGACCTGTCGGGCGTGGACGTGCTATTCCTCAGCCCTGGAGTGCCACCCTGGGCCAAGGTTGTGCAGCAGGCCCGCGAGCAGGGCGTGCCCATCAGCAGCGAGCCGCGCCTGTTCACCCAGTTGTGCGCTGCTCCCATCGTGGGGATCACCGGCTCCAGCGGTAAGACGACCACCACGAGCATGGTGGGCCTGATGTACGCCAGGGATGGCAAGCAGACCTGGGTGGGGGGCAACATCGGCAAGCCGCTGATTGAGGATTTGTTGGGGGGCGGCCAGCCGGACGTGGCGGTCATGGAGCTATCGAGCTTTCAGTTGGAGCTATTCGCTCCCGATTATCAGGGGGCGCAGGTAGAGCAGCGTCGCACAGCGGCCTCGCGTGTGGTTTCCGTCGAGGGGTACAGCCCGCGAATTGCCGCCGTGACCAACATTACCCCCAACCACCTGGACCGGCACCCGTCTATGGAGGACTATGCGCGGGCCAAGACGCACATTCTGGAATACCAGACGGGCGATGATTGGGCCGTGTTGAACAAGGATAACCACTTGACGCGGGAGCTGGCCCGGACCACGGTGCGGGGGCGGCTGTTGCAGTTCAGCCTGGAAAGCGATGTCGATCAGGGCGCGTTTCTGCAGGGCGAACGCCTGATGCTGCGGTTTGATGGGCGCGAGCGCTTGCTCTGTAGCGCGGGCGAGGTGCAGCTGCGGGGGCGGCACAACCTGGGCAATACCCTGACGGCTGCGTGTTGCGCGCTGGCGGGCGGGGTGTCGGTGGAGGCGATCCGAGAGGTGGCAACGACCTTTGGCGGGGTTCCGCATCGCCAGGAGAACGTGCGCGTCTGGCGCGACGTTTTATTTGTCAATGACTCGATTGCCACCTCCCCCGAACGGGCGCTGGCGGCGTTGCGCTCTTACTCCGAGCCGCTGATCTTGCTGGCCGGGGGGCGTGACAAGCACCTGTCGTGGGATGAATGGGCCGACTGTGTGCTCAAGCGGGCGCGTGTAGTGGTGGCGTTTGGCGAGGCGGTGCCCATCATCCAGCGAGCGTTGGTCGAGGCCCGCGAGAGGGCCGGGGTGACCAACGGGAACAGTGTGCAGTATTGCGCCGCCGAGTCGCTAGAGGAGGCTGTGTCGCTGGCGGCTCGTCTGGCGCAACCCGGAGACGTGGTTTTGCTGTCGCCGGGCGGGACGAGCTTTGACGCATTCGCGGACTTTGAAGAGCGCGGGCAACGTTTTCGCGAGTTGGTAGCCGCTCTCTCATAAAGGCTTATAGAGGCATAGGTGATGGCAGCAATCAGCAGAACAGCAGCGCGACCAGCAGCCAGGGGTGTCAAGATGGACCTGGGCCTTTTGGTCATCGTGCTGGCTATCCTGGTGCTGGGGCTGGTGATGGTGTACAGCGCCTCGTATGGCTTTGCCCTCATAGAGGGGGGCGTCTACGAGGGGCAGCCTGCCCATTTTCTCAAACGCCAGGCGATGTTTGCGTTGTTCGGGTTTGTGATGCTGCTGATTCTATCGCGGATAGACTATCACATTTACCAAAAGTATGTCCTGTGGATTCTGGGCGGCACGGTGTTGATGTTGGTCACCATGACGCTGGGTATTGGGCGTTGGTTGGTGAACAGCCGGTCGGTGCAGCCCTCGGAACTCGCCAAGCTGGGGGCAATGATCTATATCGCCGTCTGGCTGGCGGCCAAGGGCGAGAACCTGCGCTCGGTGAACCTGGGATTGATCCCGTTCGCGCTGTTGCTGGGGTTCATCGCCGGGCTGATTATGCTACAGCCGGACTTTTCCACTGGCTTGCTGCTGGTAGCCACCGCCACGGCCATGTTCTTTGTGGCCGGGGCCGATATCAAGCAATTGCTGATCGGCTTTTTGTTCGGCGGTCTGGCGCTGGTTCTGATGGCGATGGCGATGCGCTATCGCATGGACCGGATCAACCTGTGGCTGCAAAGCCCGTTCAGCGATGTTTCCGGCCAGGGGTTCCAGGTGGTGCAATCTCTGGCGGCGCTCAACAAAGGGGGCTGGGTAGGGGTTGGCCTGGGGCAGAGCCAGCAAAAGTTTGCCATCTATGCCGCCCACACCGACGGCATATTCGCTATCGTGGGCGAAGAGATGGGGATACTGGGCTGCCTGCTGGTCATGGGCCTGTATGGGCTGTGGACGTGGCGGGGGTTGCGGATAGCCTGGGCCGCGCCTGATATGTATGGCCGGTTGTTGGCCGTGGGCCTGGTGGCATGGGTCACGTTGCAGGCCATTCTGCACATCGGCGTTATCACCGCTACAACGCCCTTTACTGGCACGGTGTTGCCGTTTATTAGCTATGGCGGATCGTCTTTGGTGAGTTGCCTGGCTTCGGTGGGGATTTTGCTAAATATCTCACGACATGGCCCTGGAGAGGAATCGGAGCATAGCACATGAAACTCGTCGTGACGGGGGGCGGAACTGGTGGGCATGTCTATCCGGCCCTGGCCGTGTTGCAAACATTGATCGCAAATAGTCGGTGGGCCACCACGCTCGACGATGTGACGTGGGTGGGCAGCGCCGACAGCGTCGAGGAGCGCATTCTACAGCAGGAGGGGGTGCGCTTTCGTGCTGTCTCCACGGGGGCGATTCGTGGCAAGAACCCTGTAGCCCTGGTACGCAACACCATACGCATGGGAGTGGGCTACCGGCAGGCGCGAGAGATGTTGCGCGCATTGCAGCCGGACGTGATCCTGGCGACAGGGGGCTATGTTTCTGTGCCGGTGGTGTTGGCGGGCCGCAGCCTGGGCTGCCCGGTGATGGTTTATCTGCCAGACATGGAGCCGGGCCTGGCCGTGCGCTTTTTGTCGCGGTTCGCGCAAAAGGTGGGCGTGTCCTTTGATCTGGTGGGGCGATATTTCCCCCGCGACAAGGTCGTGGTGACCGGCTATCCGGTGCGGCGGGCGCTGTATGAAACGGACAAGGCCAGGGCGCGCGAGGCCCTGGGGCTGGCTACAGACGACTCGCCCGTCCTGTTGGTGCTGGGGGGCAGCCGGGGGGCGCATTCGATTAACGAGGCCGTCCGGGGGGTGTTGCCGCATCTGCTATCCCTGGCCCAGATCGTACACATCAGCGGCTTTGACGATTACGAGAGCCTGGATGCGGGGCGCAACAGGCTGCCGGAACCAGCACGCAGCAGATATCATCTGTCCGCCTATTTGTATGGGCAGATGACAGACGCGCTGGTGGCCGCCGACCTGGCCGTCGCGCGCGCCGGGGCGGCGACGCTGGGCGAATTCCCGGCGGTGGGGCTGCCTGCTGTATTGGTGCCCTATCCCTACGCGGGCCAGCATCAGGAGGCTAACGCCAGCTACATGGCCGAGCGCGGGGCGGCGGTGATTGTGCCCGATGGCGAGCTGGGCATCCGGCTGTTCCCGCTGGTGCAAGACCTGTTCACGAACCACGAGCGTCTGCAACGCATGAGCAAGGCGGCGCGGGGGCTGGCCGTTCCAGAGGCAGCGGAACGGATTGCCGACGTGTTGCTCTCGCTGGCGCAAGAAAGGTCCAGGTCATCATGAACCAGGCGGTGCGATGGGCGGCGCATGGGCCGGTTAACCTCAGCCAGCATACTGTGCTGGTCATCATTCTGGCGTGTTTTGCGCTGATCGGCCTGCGGCGAGGCGTCAATCGCGAGTTGCTGTCGTTTGTCGGTATCGTCATTAGTATATGGATCACGGACAAGCTTGGCCCCACCTTGCACGAGCGGATAAACCGTTTCTATCGGCTGGGGCGATTTGCCCTGAGCGGTGGGTTGAGCGCCGACGACCCGGCAGCCGAATGGCAGAAGGCCAAGCAACTCCCCGATTTGATTGGCGGGGAGGCGGCCATCAATGCGCTGGTCTTTTGCTTCTTTTTCCTGATCGTTTTGCTCTTTGTTATCATCGGGCAGCGCCGTATTCAGGGGCCCAAGACGCGCGTGCTTCAGGTATTGGGGGCAGCCGTCGGGGCCATTAATGGCTTTTTGGTGGCTTCTATCATCTTGCCCAGGGTCGTCACGGGTACGACGATGACGATTAACGTGCCGACCAAAGAAGTGACCAACGCTTTGGTGGATACTGGTAATATCGGCCTGTTGGTGGTGTTCCTGGTGGTCACGGTGATTGCCCTTGGGCTGCACAACGCTTCAGGCAAAAAATAAGTTGCCCGCAGCGACGAGGAGGATTGGGTGGTCCCCATCGAAGCGTTCTTTGGCATACTGGTAGTCATGTTCACAGTGATCGGCATCATCCGGGGATTCCTCCGCGAGTTGGGGGTGACCCTGGGGATGACGTTTGTGCTGTTCATCCTGAACTTGTTTGACTCGCAGCTCACGGTGGGGCTTGACAAGGTGTTCACGGTAAGCGCCAAGGTGCTGCCGCTGCCGAACCAGGCCGTGATGTCGTGTTGGTTGTATATGGTTGTCATATCGGCGCTGGCTTTTACCCTGTATCACGGGCAGACGCTGGCCTTTCCTGGGGATGCCCCCAAAGGGATGTCGGGGGTGTATCTGGGGGGGCTGGTTGGCGCTTTGAACGGCTATCTGATTGCAGGCAGCATCTGGAACTATATGCACAAGTACCAGTATGCGTGCAGCTTTTTCTTCTTTGACAAGGGACTGACGAACCTGGGCCAAAGCCTGATCGAGTTCTTGCCGCTAAACCTGCTGGGGCAGCCGGTTCTGTTCGGCCAAAGTTTGTTGTTGTATCTGGCGACGGCGTTGTTGCTCGCCAGGGTGATTCACTAGAGGAGTATTGCATGGATTCGGAGATGGTTCAGACACTACCGCGTCACATCCACCTGGTGGGTATTGGCGGAATTGGGCTGTCGGCGATTGCCCGCGTGCTGGCTGCCTGGGGCTACCAGGTATCCGGCTCGGATCAAAGGGCCTCGGCGATTACCCAAGAGTTGAACCAGCAGGGAATCGTTACATACGTCGGCCACGCGGGAACGCAGGTGGCCGATGCTGAACTGGTGGTGATTTCGTCCGCCGTGCCCGAAACGAACGCCGAAGTGCAGGCGGCCCGCGCAGCGGGGATTCCGGTCATCAAGCGGCAGCAATTGCTGGGGCTGATGATGGCGGACAGTGTGGGGGTGGCTGTGGCAGGCACGCACGGCAAGACCACCACCACGGCCATGCTGTCGGTAATGCTGACGCGGCTGAACCTATCGCCGACCTTTATCGTGGGTGGGATCGTCTCCGAGTTGGGGACCAACGCCCAGGCGGGGAAAGGGCCGCATTTCGTCATCGAGGCCGACGAATATGACCGAATGTTCCACGGGCTGCGGCCCCGGATCGCGGTAGTGACCAACCTGGAGATGGATCACCCGGATTGCTATCCCACGATGGCGGATTATCGGCAGGCGTTTGCCACCTTTCTGGAGCGCGTGCCCGCCGACGGGCAGATTGTGGCCTGTGTGGATGGCAGCGAGTTGGCGGCCCTGTTGCGCGAGCGCGATCATCGCGGGCCGCGCGCCCTCACCTATGGGATATCGCCAGAGGCCGAATATCAGGTGCGAGACGTGGCGGCGAATGCCCGTGGCGGGGTGGATTTTTGCGTGGTTCGGGAGGGGCAGCTTTGGGGGAGTTTTACTCTGAGCGTCCCAGGCAGGCACAACGCGCTGAACGCGACGGCGGCCCTGCTGGTGGCCGAGTGTCTGGGGATTGACAGGGCCTCTGCAGGACAGGCCCTTGCGGAGTACCGTGGTGTCCTGCGGCGTTTCGAGGTCAAGGGGGAACGGCAAGGCGTGGTGGTGGTGGATGATTACGCTCACCACCCGACGGAAATACGCGCCACGCTGGCCGCTGCCCGCGCGCGGTATCCTGGACGGCGCTTGTGGGCCGTCTGGCAGCCGCACACGTACAGCCGTACCGAGGCTTTGTTGAACGAATTTCGCTCTTGTTTTGCCGATGCCGATCAAGTGATCATCACAGATATCTATGCAGCGCGTGCCCGCGAGCAAGCGACTATCCACGGCGAGGCCCTCGCTGTGGCCATAGACCATGCCCATGTGCGATACCTGGGGAGCCTGGAGCGGGTAGTAGAAACGTTGGGCAACGAGCTTTGCAGCGGCGATGTGCTCATTACCCTTGGGGCGGGTGATGGCTATCTAATTGGTGAGCGTATCTTGGTCAAACTTGGTAAAGGTCAGGATGATGAGTCTGGAAGAGTTGCGTAGAGATCTAATTGAAAAAGGGTATGGGGAACGACTGCTGACCAATGAGCCCCTTGCACGGCACACGTCGTTCGCCATAGGTGGTCCGTCTGACCTGTTCATCAGCGTGCGGACAAAGGCCGAATTTGTCGAGGTCGCGCAGATGGCATGGGGGCGGAATGTGCCGGTGCTGCTGTTGGGCGGCGGCACGAATGTGCTGGTGGCCGATGCCGGGCTGCGCGGAATCACCATCGTGAACGAGTGTCGCGGCTATCGCCTGGGAGAGGATGGGCTGTTGCTGGCCGAGTCGGGCGTATGGCTGGCGGAAGTGGCGCGCTGGACTGTGCAACAGGGATGGGCTGGCCTGGAGTGGGCCGTGGGCATTCCTGGCACATTGGGCGGCGCCGTTGTGGGCAATGCCGGGGCCTATGGCGGCTGTATGGCCGACGTGGTGCGCCGGGTGACACTGTTGCAGCCCAATCGCGACCCGGAAGAGATGGATGCGGAGCAGCTTGATTATAGCTATCGGATGAGCGCGTTAAAGCAGGAGAACTGGCGGGCACGGCGGCGCATTGTGCTGGAGGCGGCTATCCAGTTGACGCCCGGCGACCCTGAGGAGTTGGCCCGCAAGACGGAGAATGTGTCCACCCAGCGGCGCTTGCGGACCCCTGTGGGCTGCTGCGCGGGCAGCATATTCAAGCGGACTATGCAATATCCCGCCGGTTTCCTGATCGAGCAGGCCGGGCTAAAGGGCCGGCGCATCGGCGGGGCCGAGGTTTCGCCCAAGCACGCCAATTTCCTGATGAACACAGGCGGGGCCACGGCAGCCGACGTCAAGGCACTGATTGACCTGGTGCAAAAGACCGTCTGGGCGTCGTTCGCGCAACGGCTGGAGCCGGAAATCGAGCTGGTGGGCGAATGGGCCTGAGCGATAGCAGCTATTGCTGGTGCAGCAATAGCTGAGGCAGCAATAACTGTAAACTGACAATCTAGTATCGATAGACTAACGTCACGGCATTCTGCGAGGGACATCATGCAATCGGACAAGATTCGCGTCGCTGTAGTGTTCGGGGGCAAATCAGGTGAGCACGAGGTGTCGCTTGCCTCGGCCCGGTCAGTGATGGCAGCGATGGACAAGGAAAAATACGAGGTTTTCCCCATCGGCATCACCAAATCTGGCCGCTGGCTGACGGCGGGCGACCCACTGGCCCTGCTTACGGATGGGGATAATGGCGCACAGGCTGCCACGGCGGCGGAAGAACAACCGTCGGCGGCAGAACGTGCCCTGACGCCCTCTGGCGAGCGGGAATTGATCCCCGGCGCGCAAGCGGGCCGTTTCCCGGCGGTAGACGTCGTGTTCCCTGTGCTACATGGGACATACGGCGAAGATGGCAGCGTGCAAGGGCTGCTGGAACTGGCGGACCTGCCCTACGTGGGGGCCGGTATCCTCGGCTCGACGCTCGGCATGGACAAGACCGCCATGAAGTATGTGTTGCAGGCGAACGATCTGCCTGTAGTAGATTACTATGCGCTG
>JAAYXX010000157.1 GCA_012515695.1 Chloroflexota bacterium | reverse complement strand
CGCCACCAGCAGGGGTTCGGGCAGCCGGGGCGCATCCAGCAGCGCCGCCAGATTCAGCGGGGCTCCTGAGAGATGGGCTACCGTTACCCCACAGTGGTTGAGGATCGGCAGCACGCCCGCCACATCCCACAGATACACCCGCCGCGTCAACGCCCCGATGGCCGTAGTACAGGCCACGTATAGCAGGTGCGCCGCCGTGCTACCCAACGAGCGCACACGCGGAAAGCTGATCTCATAGGCCAGATGAACGTTGGACGGCACGAGCAGATACGCCAGCGGATCAGCCAGGGTCACAGACCGCGCCTGCCCCAACGCCTGGCCGTTGCGCCACGCCCCCTGAGCATCCGCCCAATACATCTCGCCCAGGGCTGGCATAGAGAAAACGCCCGCCACGGGTTCGCTGCCCCAAAGCAGCCCCACCGAAATACCCCACATCGGCAGGCCGCCAGCATACGCCCTCGTCCCATCCAGTGGATCAATCACCCACGCGTAGGAGCTGCTCCCCCGATGCGCTCGCTCTTCTTCGGCGATAATCGTATGATCGGGGCAACATTGCGTAATGCGCTCGACCAGATACGCCTCGACCGCCTTGTCCACCGGCGTCACCGGCGTGCCATCGGCCTTGAGCAGCGCGTGGACTGCCTCCCGCCGCTCCAGCGCCATGCGCCCCGCCTCCGCCACCCATTCCCTGACGCTCTCTAGGGAAACAGGTAGATCGCGTACCGTTTGCGCCACCGTTCGCCTCTCATCCACCATCCGCCTCTTTCCATTGCCTCATGGCCCATGCTCATGTATCATACTGGTGCAGCGCATTATCTCTTGTTTCCCGTGGTCGATCAAGCTCAAGCTAATCGAGGGAGGTTGCACATGTCCTCAGAGCCGAACAGCCAGAGTCAGAATGACCTCATTTGGGCCGTGTTGCTGCATCTCAGCTACAATATGTGGTCAGACCGCGACGCCCCCGACTGGGGCACCGACTATATCAGCGCCAGGCCCTATCTGCGCTTCGATGACAGCCTGTGGACCGACCTGCTGCATACCGCGGCACAGGGCGGCCTGAATATGGTGCTCATCGACCTGGGCGACGGCGTCCGCTATCAGAGCCACCCCGAAATCGCCGTGCAAGGGG
Organism: Chloroflexota bacterium; assembly: GCA_012515695.1. Taxonomy (GTDB): domain Bacteria; phylum Chloroflexota; class Anaerolineae; order UBA1429; family UBA1429; genus JAAYXX01. The sequence goes on along the minus strand of JAAYXX010000157.1, from coordinate 15,194 downwards.
CATGGAGCATCGAGCGCCTACGCCAGGAACTCGCCCGTATGCGCCAGCTTGGCCTGGAGCCTATCCCCAAGCTCAACTTTTCCACCGCTCACGATACGTGGATGGGGCCGTACGCCCGCATGGTCTCCACCGACACCTATTACGGCGTGTGCCGCGACCTGATCGCCGAGATAATCGAGTTGTTCGATCACCCGCGCTTCTTCCACCTGGGCATGGACGAGGAGACAGCAGAGCATCAGCGGCATTACGCCTATATGCTCGTCCGCCAATACGACCTGTGGTGGCACGACCTGCATTTCCTGGTCGACCAGGTAGAGCGCGGCGGTTCAAGGGCCTGGGTCTGGTCCGACTATTTCTGGCATCATCCGGAAACCTTCCTGGCCGAAATGCCGCGTTCGGTGCTGCAAAGCAACTGGTACTATGGCACTCGCTTTGACGACACCGTGACAGCCGCGCGAACCTACCGCGACCTCGAAGCGCATGGGTTCGACCAGGTCCCCGCCGGCAGCAATTGGACCGACCCAACCAATTTCGGCCTGACGGTGGAATACTGCCGGGAACATATCGCGCCCCCGCGCCTGAAGGGCTTTATGCAAACCGTGTGGAAGCCCACGCTGGAAGAATGCCGCCAACGCCATATACAAGCGTTGCAGGCCGTAGAGCAGGCTCGTGCCAACTGGCAAACAGAGGGCTGAGAACCAAAACGTGCCCGCCGGAACAACCGGCGGGCACGTTCGACATGCTATCCCAGCGCCTATATACCTAGGCCATGCCGTCAAACGGCGGCAGGTTGACCGCCCGCGCGCGCTGCACATTCGGCACCTGGAAAAAGCGCTCCATCACCTCGGGCGAAATGTCCTGATCCAGCCCCAACACCATGATCTGCGAGCCGCCTCGACTCGCCCGGCTCATTTGCACAAACGAAATGTTGATATCCGCCTGGCCCAACACCTGCCCAACGCTACCAACAATCCCTGGCCGATCTACGTGCAGGTCCACCAACATGCGACCCTGCACCACACAGTCCAACCGCTGGCCGTCCAACTGTACCAGGTGTGGCCGCCCCTGGATGATCGTCCCCGCGATGTTGCTGTCCTCGCACTCTGGGAAGCTGGCCGTGATCAGGCTGTCAAAATGCTCGCGCCGTCCCCGACGTACCTCCGAGATCACCAGCCCTCGCTCTTCCGCCATAGGCAACGCGTTTACAATGTTCACCGGCTCTGAACTCGCGGGCTGCAACATCCCAGCCAAAAAGGCCGCCGTCAACACCCGCGTATCATAGTCCACCAGACTGCCCTCGTAGGCCAGTTCGACCTTGTTCAACAGCTCTCCCCGCCACTGCACGAAAAAGCTCCCAAGCCGCTGGGCCAGATCAATGTACGGCCGCAAATACTCCGCAGCCTTGGGGGCTAGATAGGGCACATTCACCGGGCTGGCAGGCACGCGCCCTTCCAGCGCGTCAATTACGCCTAGCGCCACATCGCGGGCCACGCTCTCCTGCGCTTCCACCGTCGAAGCCCCCAGATGCGGCGTCGCGATAACGTTCGGCAGACCTATCAGAGCATTCCCCACAGCAGGCTCTACCTCGAATACGTCCAGCGCGGCCCCGGCAATGCGTCCTTCCTCCAGGACTTGCTTTAGAGCCTGCTCGTCAATGATCCCGCCGCGAGCGCAGTTGATGACATAGGCCGTAGGCTTGAGCCGCGCCAACTCTGCCGCACCAATCAGGCCGTGCGTTTGCGGCGTCAGCGGCGTGTGTACCGAAACAAAGTCGACCCATTCCAACAGCTCATTCAGCGACATTAGCTCGACACCCCGAGACGCGGCATGTTCGGGCGACATGTAAGGGTCGAACGCGCCTACCCGCATCTCCAACCCCCTGGCTTTGGAAGCCACCATCGAGCCAATGCGGCCCAGGCCCACCAGCCCCAACGCCTTGCCCTTGACCTCTACGCCTTCCAGGGCGCTCTTTTCCCAGCGCCCCGCCTTCAGCGAGGAAACCGCCGGGAACAAACGCCGCGCCAGGGCAAGGATCAGCCCCATCGTATGCTCGGCCACCGCGTTGTTGTTCCCCGATGGAGCATTCACCACCATGATTCCGCGTCGGGTGGCGGCGTCTACGTCAATGTTGTCCACGCCAGTACCCGCCCGCGCAACTACCCGCAGGCGAGAGCCAGCCGAGATAACGGCCTCTGTCACCTGGGTGCGGCTGCGTACGACCAGAGCATCATACTCCCCGATAATCGCGCACAGCTCTTGCTCCGAGAGGTTCTTGATGACGTCTACCTGGGTAAAGTCGCGCAGCAGGCTCAGCCCGGCCTCATCCAACGATTCACTGACCAAAATCTTCATTGTCTCTCCTTGCGTAGACACGTTGTGCGGCAAATACGCTAATCCAATGGGTTCAACACCAGGCCGCTGAGTAGCTTGGGATAGAAATAGGTGCTCTTTTGAGGCATCACCACCCCTTGACGCGCTGCTCGCCAGACGCGCTCGACAGAAGTGGGGTTCAGGATGAACGCCGCCCGCGCCTCGCCGCCCGCGACCAGCTTGCGCGCCTCCTGCTCGTGGATGGTATAGGTGACTTGCTCGCCAGTCGCCAGCTTTTCCGCGCCAATACCCAGGTGCGGCTCCAATATCAGGTTCTGCAAGACGCACACGTCCAGCGTAGCCAGCTCATCGGGAACACGGTCCCCCGCCGCCACACGCGCCCGCTCCAGGTCTCGCAGCTTGAGCAGCCAGCAGCCGCTTTCGGCCAGGCACGCGCCAATAGCCACCGTACCATCAGCCGCGTCTGCGATAGCCCTGCCCAGGGAATCCTGCTCACCCACGGGCGATAGCTCGAAATCTACGCTCAAGGCGTCCAGCAGAGAGCGCCCCTCAGACGGCAAATCCCCCGAGATAACCCGGTGAGTCGGAAGCACGACCAGGCCGGGATCTTCCAACGCCGTCAGGTACATCAGCACATAATCATACGGCTGGGGCTGGTCGGGATTGCCGTCCGCCGCCCGACGCTCGGCTCGGTAGGCCAGCGCCGTCTCGTAGCGGTGGTGTCCATCAGCGATGACCACGTCTCTCTCAGCCATCGCCCCACTGATCGCCTGCACCACTGCCGGGTCTTCTATACGCCAAAAGACATGGCGCACGCCATCACCATCCTGAACATCCACCAACGGGTTGGCGGGCGGTTCCAGCCAGCGCCCCACTTTGCCTTCGGGGTCGGGATAGAGACCAAAGACGGGGCTCATGTTCGCGTGCGTTGCACGCATCAGCGCCAGCCGATCCACGCGTGGGCCAAGCTTGGTGCGCTCGTGGCGGTGCACTCCATCGCCCCACTCGGCCAGCCGCAGCCGCCCCATGAAGCCAGTGCGGGTATACTTGCGCCCGTCCGCCAGCGCAAATTCCTGGCGATAACCATAGAGCGCGGGCGCGGCATCTCGCTCCAACACGCCGCTCGCCATCCACTCGGCCAGCGTTGCCGCCGCTTGAGCATGCCACGTCTGATCCCCCGGCTGGGCGCCCAGAATAAGGCGAACAATGTTGTGCGGGTTGCCCTCCGCATACGCCTGCCGCTCGGCTGGGCTGATCACATCATACGGCGGCGCAAAGACGGACGCCCGGATGTGTACTGGGCTATAGTGCAACCCTCGGAAAGGAAGAATCTCTACCATGTGGGCACGCCTCCTGTGCTCCTATGAAAAAAAAGCGCCAGCATTCCCTGTTAAGGAAGCTGGCATTTCCGCGATGATGCCAGCGCCCGTCCTGTTACTCCCACAGGAGCAGACGGCACGCTTCGCCACCTGGTATACGATCTGTAAGCTAGCAATACGCGCCACAATCGTTTTGCGCGTGTCCAGTGCGATTGTAGCATGAGGCCCCTATCATGTCAAAGTTTGCCCAGAAGGACGATAGGGCTGCATCAATATCGAGCGCCCGATTCCATAGCGCCCCTGCTGGCAAAGCGCCGCAAACGAGCCACCTCCCCCGTACTATATACCTCCCAGCCGCACGCTGCGGCGCACAAGGCGCAGCAGCCCAATTTGCCAGCACGCCACATATCAGGGTACACTGGGGCCTCTGCTCCGCACAGGCGCGAGCAGCTTGCCTATCCATGAGCTGATACCGGCTCTGTCGCTTTGGGAGATACGCAATATGCAACGGTGGGTGCTAGTGGCGCTCGGATCGGTGTTCGTCGGCATCGGGGTGTTGGGCATTTTCATCCCCATCCTGCCAACCACCCCGCTCTTGTTGTTAGGCGCAGCCTGCTATGCCAAAAGCTCGCAAACCTTTTACGACCGGCTCCTGCACAACCGCTACCTGGGCGAGTACATCCGCAACTATCGCGAAGGCAAAGGCTTGCCCCTGCGCGCCAAAATTATGGCCCTCACCCTGTTGTGGGCCACCATCGGCTATGCCGTCATCGCCGTAATAGACCTACTGCCCATTCGCGCCCTGCTCATCCTGATCGCCGCCGCCGTGACAATCCACCTTTGCAGACTCCCCACCCCCCGCCGTTAACTCCCTGCATGCTGAAGAAGGAAACCCGACCGCCGCCATCTTGGCGGCAGCCGCCCTTTCCCAAAGGGTGAGGGAGCTTTTCCATAGTGCATCATCATGCCCGCCCAAATAATGCATACCTGATAGCCTAAATTGTCACCCTGGCCCAAGTGGAGTAAAATTCCCCAGCCAAAGTCTGGGGCAACCATCCAAACATAGCATCTCACAGCCCGCGAGCGCATCGCGGGCTGTGTTTGCTGCCTTTACGAGGGGCCAACATGCACGTTGTTGTGGAGAACCTGGTCAAGACATTCCAGATAGCCGAGCGACAATCGGGAACCTGGGGGGCGCTCAAAAGCCTGGTGCACCGCCGCTACCGGACCGTTCGCGCCCTGGATGACATCTCCCTCACCATCGAGCCGGGCGAACTGATCGGCTATATCGGCCCGAACGGCGCTGGTAAATCCACCACCATCAAAGTGCTCGCCGGTATCCTGGTGCCTGACTCTGGCCGCTGTGAGGTACTGGGGCGCGTGCCCTGGCGCGACCGCGTCGCCCACGTCCGGCAGATCGGCGTCGTGTTCGGCCAGCGCACCCAGCTGTGGTGGGACCTGCCTGTCATCGAGTCGTTCGAGTTACTGCGCGACATCTATCGCGTCCCCCAGGCCGAGTATCGCCGAACCTGCGACGAACTCGTCTCCATGATGGGCATCGAGGCACTGCTCGATACGCCCGTGCGCCAGCTCAGCCTGGGCCAGCGTATGCGCTGCGATCTCGCCGCGTCGCTGCTACACTGCCCTACCCTGCTCTTTCTCGACGAGCCGACCATCGGGCTGGATGCCATCTCTAAACTTGCCATTCGCGAGTTTGTCTTGCGGCTAAACCGCGAGCGAGGCGTCACCGTCATCCTCACCACTCACGACATGGACGATATCGAGGCGCTTTGCTCACGGGTCTTGCTCATCAACCGGGGCCGCCTCTTGCTGGACGGCACGCTGCATGACCTGCGCGCCCGCGTAACGCACGAGCGGCGGCTTGTCGTCGACCTTCTCCATGCCGAAGCCATCGAGGACGCGGACGCCACAACCATCCGCCACGACGGCAGCCGGGTGCTGCTCGCGTTTGATCCCGAGCGCGTGGCTACCGCCGACCTGATCGGCCGCATCGCAGCGCGCTATGCCATCCGCGACCTGTACGTGGAAAACCCCTCCATCGAAGAGATCATCGCCCGCCTGTATGGGGAGGCAGAAAGATGAAGCCATATTGGGCAGTTGTGCAGGCGCGCTTTCGTATGCTGCTGCAATACCGCGCCGCAGCATTGGCAGGGCTTGTCACACAGCTTTTCTGGGGGCTGCTCCGCGTCATGTTCTTTGACGCGTTCTACCGCTCTTCCAGCGCGCCACAACCAATGACCTACCCCGAAACGGTCACCTACCTCTGGCTCATCCAGGCCCTCTTGTTGATCCTCCCCTGGAGCCTTGACACAGAAGTGCGTAACATGATCCGTTCGGGCACAGTCGCCTACGAACTGGCCCGCCCCACCGACCTGTATTGGTTCTGGTTCAGTCGGTCCCTGGCGATGCGGACAGCCCCGGTCATTCTGCGGGCCACCCCCATGTTCCTCATCGCCGGGCTGTTCTTTGGCCTCCAGCCGCCAGCCTCCCCCCTGACCGCGCTGGCCGCACTGGTGGCCCTGCTGGGCGCGGTGCTGCTCGGTTGCGCCATCACGACGCTCACCACCATCTCGCTGCTCTGGACCATCGCCGGGGATGGAACGGCCCGGCTGCTGGGTACGGCCTCCATGATCTTTTCTGGGTCCGTCGTTCCGCTGCCCTTCTTTCCAGACTGGGCGCAGACGGCCCTGAACCTCCTGCCCTTTCGCGGCCTCATGGATACGCCTTTCCGCCTTTACATTGGCCATCTGCCTCCCCAGCAGGCGCTTCCAGCCATCGCCCACCAACTGGCCTGGACTTGCGCCCTGGTTCTGCTAGGTCGCGCCATCCTGGGCCGTGGCCTCCGACGGCTCGCGGTACAAGGAGGGTAATAGAACCATGCGCGACACCTTGCGGCTATATCTCCGCTATCTCGGCATCTCGATCCGCAGCCAGTTACAGTACCGGGCCTCGTTTATCATGCTCTCCATCGGCACTTTTCTCACCACCGCCGCCGAGTTCGTCGGCGTGGCTGCCCTGTTCGATCGCTTCGGCAACCTCCGGGGCTGGACGCTGGCCGAGGTTGCGCTGTTCTATGGCATCGCCAACATCTCATTCGCCCTGGCCGAAGCCTGGGCACGCGGCTTTGATACCTTTGCCGGGATGGTCAAGAGCGGCGAGTTTGATCGCGTCTTGTTACGCCCGCGCAGCACCGCGCTGCAAGTCGCAGGCCAGGAATTGCAGCTTATGCGCGTAGGCCGCCTGTTCCAGGGCTTGCTAGTGCTTGTCTGGAGCGCGGCAGCCCTCAGCATCCCCTGGACAATAAGCCGCATCGCCCTGTTGTTGGCCGCCATCCTGGGGGGAGCCTGCCTGTTTACCGGGCTGTTTATCCTGCAAGCCACGCTCTGCTTCTGGACAGTAGACTCGATCGAGATCGTGAACACCGTTACCTACGGCGGAGTGGAAACCGCCCGCTTTCCCATCATTATTTACCGGGATTGGTTCCGCCGGTTCTTTACGTTTATCGTGCCCATGGCCTGCATCACCTATTTTCCCGCGCTGGCAATCCTTGGGCGTCCCGACCCGTTGGGGACGCCTCACTGGCTGCAATCTCTTGCGCCCCTCGTCGGCCTGGTCTTTCTCCTGGTGGCTCTGCGCGTGTGGCAGGTCGGGGTGCGCCACTATCGCTCTACCGGCAGTTGAGCCAACCAACCGCATACCGACGTAGCTTTCTCATGCATTGTCTCCTTGCACCTACAAAGAACTAACATGCTGATATTCACAAGAGTATGTACAAGCCATTGACAAACTAGCCTCTGTACGCTATTATGGGTATGTCTCGCCAGAGTAACCGGTTTTCAACGACGAAGGATGTTTCTTGATGGTGTACTTCGTCACGCCCGTTCGAATGACGCGACATCGTTCCCGATCACGCAACTATCCGGCGACTGCTTTTTTCCCATGCCGCTGGACATCTGAACCTGCTCTAGCCCCCTGTTGTCCCTTCTTACTCTACACCGCCGCCAATATGGATACCCCTGGGGGCTTGTGCCCAGAGCTTTGCCGCGCCAGAGTGATGTCGGCGCTTGCGAGAAGGCGCCCTGTCATTCGGCCTCCCGCGCACAGACGGAGAAAGGAGGTCAACCCCAAACGACCAGTCTGCCTCGGCCTTGCTATGGTGTGAAACGCAACATTTAGCATCGTAGGAGGAAAAGATGGACACAAGAGGACTCTCCCGCCGCAAATTTCTTCGACTGGTAGGTCTCGCTGGTGCGGGGACCATCCTGGGAGCCTGCGCCCCCAGAGTGATCAAGGAGACCGTCGAGGTCGAAAAGGTCGTGACCCAGGTCGTGCAAGAAGTGGTCAAAGAGACCGTCGTCGTTGAAGGCGAGCCCAAAGAGGTCACCAAAGTCGTCGAAAAGGTCGTCACCGCCACCCCACTCCCCAACATTGTCACAGCCCATGGTCGCGTGCTTCCCGACGACGCCGCGCCGCTGGACAAGCAGGTCTTTTACGAGGCGATCGCCGAACCGGCTCACCTGGACGTTGGACGCGACATCTATCGCGCCAACATCGTGCTAAACTGGGGCACAGAGCCACTGCTGCGCCGTAACGAGAACCAGGAGATCGTGCCCGCTCTGGCCGAATCCTACGAGGCTGGCCCCGGAGCGGCCTATTTCGATTTCAAGATTCGCACCGGCGCCAAATGGAGTGATGGCACCCCCATCACTGCCGACGATTTCGTCTTTACCTACCGCCATATCTCCAACCCCAACCTCGATACCCCTTGGGTCTGGTTCTACTATGACATCAAGGGCGTCAAGCGTCACAAGTTGGGCGAGATTCCAGCCGAAGAAGTGGGCGTGGAAAAGATCGACGACCAGACCGTCCGCATCCACGCCGAGGCCGATGCGGCCCCCCATATCCCCGCCCTGGTCGCCTATCAGGCAGCCACGCCAGTGCCCAAACACCTGGCCGAGGACAACCCCGAACACTGGGCCGATACTGTGGAGGGCTGGGTTTCCTGTGGCCCATTCAAGTTGATCAAGTGGGAACATAACCAGCGCACGGAATGGGAACCCAACGAGTACTACAACGGGCCTCACAAGCCCGGCATCCAGAAAGTCGTGGGTTTGATGGGCCTGCCCGGGTTCAACTCGTGGCTCAACTGCGAGATTGATCTATACAGCCTCAGCGTCGCCGACCTGCAACGCGTTCGCGCCGATCCCAAGCTCAACCCGCTCATTCACTTCTACAACAACTTTCAGACTGACTACCTCGCGCTGGACACGATGAACCCGCCGCTGGACAATCTCAAGCTGCGACAGGCCCTCTCGCACGCCATCGACCGCGAAACCATGTGCTACCAGGTGCTCGCGGGCACATACCTGCCTGGCTATTCCATGCTTCCGCCTGATTTCCCGGCGTACAACCCGGAACTCAAGGAAGTGCAGAAATTCGACGTGGAACTCGCCAAGCAACTGCTGGCCGAGGCCGGTTACCCCGATGGCAAAGACGCCAGCGGCAAGCAGCTCGAGATCGAGATGTTTGGCAATGGCCGCGACGTCGCCTTGGAGTTCACCAAAGAGCAGTGGGAGACCCACCTGGGAATCAAGGTCAACCTGACCCCACTGGAGGGCGCCGTCTGGAGCCAGCGCCGCGCCGAGCACTCGATGATGGTCTACAAAGGCCCCTACGAGTACGACTACCTCGACCCGGCCAACTTGCTCACCTCGCTCTGGAAGTCCGTGGACGAAAAAGGCTCCCCGCGACATGCCTGGCGCAACGAGGAGTTTGACGACCTGGTCACAAAGGCTGGCTCCATGGTCGACCACGAAGAGCGCATGGCTACCTACCAAAAAGCCGAACGCATCCTCGTCGAGGACGTGGGCGGCATCTTCCTCAAGCATATGGTGATGTTCCATGTCTGGTGGCCGTATCTTGTCGGTATGCACCCCGACAAGAACGGCAACGTGGTCTTCCGTGGGTTGGATATCTCTCGCTTCCAGATGTACATCAATAACACTGTAGACGAATACCGCAAGCCGCACTAGGTCGCACGGGCGCGCGCACGTCGGGGGCAAGCCCCCCCGGCGTGCGCGCGCAATCTCCCTAGCTCCGTTGATAAGGGTAGCCCATGAACAAGCCACTATTATCCGTCCGAAACCTCAAGACGCGCTTTTACCTTAGCGATCGCACCATACACGCCGTGAATGGGGTGGACCTGACCATCAACGAAGGCCAGGTTCTCGGAATCGTCGGCGAGTCGGGCTGCGGCAAGAGCGTCACCAGCCTCTCTGTCATGCGCCTGATCCAGGAGCCAGGCCGCATCGTCGAGGGGGAAATCCTCCTCCACGACAACGGCAACACCCGCGACCTGCTCAAGCTATCCGAATTCGAGATGCAACACGTGCGCGGCAACGATATCTCTATGATCTTCCAGGACCCCATGACCTCGCTCAACCCCGTGCTGACCATCGGCTACCAGATCATGGAGCCGCTCAAGCTGCATCGGGGAATGTCCAACGAGCAGGCAGAAGCAACTGCCATAGAGCTTCTCGAACACGTCGGCATCCCAGAGGCGCGACGGCGAATGCGAGATTACCCCCACCGCTTTTCAGGCGGCATGCGCCAGCGCGTAATGATCGCCATCGCTCTGGCATGCAAGCCGCGCCTGTTAATCGCCGACGAGCCAACTACCGCGCTGGATGTCACCATCCAGGCGCAAATCCTGGACCTCCTCCGAGACCTGCGCGCAGAACTCAACACCGCCATCATGATCATCACCCACAACCTCGGCGTAATCGGCGAACTGGCCGAGCAAGTAGCCGTGATGTACGCGGGCATCGTCGTGGAAACCGGCCCCGTTCGATCTATCTTTAGCGCCGCACAACACCCCTACACAGAGGCGCTGATGCTGTCCATCCCTCGGCTGCGCTCCTGGCCTGATCGGCTGGCAACCATCGACGGGGCCCCGCCCTTGCTGCTGCAAGAGAGCATCGGCTGCCCCTTTGAGCCACGCTGCCAATACCGCATAGAACGCTGCGCCCACGAGCGGCCTCATCTGCTCGATATCGCGCCTGGACACGCCTCGGCCTGTTGGGTCTCGCAAGCCAAAGGAGGGCTGAAGAATGCCTGAACCCTTGCTGCAAACAATCAACCTGACAAAAAGCTTTCCCGTCCGTAGGGGGTTCTTTGGGCAGAAGCGCCTCCGACTGGTCGCCGTAGACCGCGTGAATTTTAGTATCGCCGAGGGCGAAACGCTGGGCATCGTGGGCGAGTCCGGTTGCGGCAAATCCACGCTGGGCCTCACTCTGATGCAACTGTATGACCCAACCAGCGGCCAGGTGCGCTTTGAAGGCCGCGACCTGGTGGGCATGGAGCCAATGGAACTGCGTCGCACCCGCCGCCGCATGCAAATGATCTTTCAGGACCCCTACGCATCCCTGGACCCTCGGCTTACCGTCGAGCAAATCCTGCTCGAACCGCTGAACATCCACAACATCGGCACCCACACAGAGCGGCTGGCCGAAGCGCGGTGCTTGCTCGACGTGGTCGGCTTGCCTGCGGATGCCTTGATCCGCTTTCCCAGCGAGTTCTCTGGCGGACAACAGCAGCGCATCGGGATCGCCCGCGCACTCACGCTCCGCCCCAAGCTGCTCATCTGCGACGAGCCTGTCTCCGCGCTGGACGTTTCCGTTCAGGCCCAGATTCTCAACCTGCTGCGAGACCTGCAAAAGGAGTTCGGGCTTACCTATATGTTCATCAGTCACAATATCGCCGTCACAGGCTTTATGAGTCGCCGCATCGGCGTCATGTACCTGGGCAGACTGATGGAGATTGCTCCCAGCAGCACCATCGTCAACGAGCCGCGCCATCCCTACACGCGGGCGTTGATCTCCGCTGTGCCCGAACCAGAGGCCCACATGCAGCAGAAAAAACGCAAGTTGACGGGCGACGTACCCAGCCCGATCAACCGGCCACAGGGTTGCGCCTTTCATCCGCGCTGCCCGCTGCGGCAAGAACTGGGCCAGCCCGAGATCTGCTCGCAGGTGGAACCAGAGATGAAGGAACTGGGCACTGACCATGCGGCTGCCTGCCACTTTGCCTGAGAGGGGGGAGATACTATGGGGCGCTATATCCTATCGCGCTTGACCGGCCTGATCGCTGTATTGCTTGCCGCGTCCTTTGTGACGTTCGCGCTGATGAAGATGGTCCCCGGCGGACCATTCGACGCCTGGGCGCTGCAAAACGCCCAAATGATCCCCGAAGAACTCGTCGAGATGATGGAGAAGAAATACGGCTACGACAAACCATTCTTTGAGCAATACATGCTCTTCCTGAAGAATGCCATACGCTTCGACTTTGGCAACTCGCTCTATAGCTCTGGGCGTTCAGTCAACGAGATCATCGCCCAGCATTGGCCCTATACCCTCCAGTTGAGCCTCCTCACGCTGGCCTTTTCTTCCGTTGTCGGCCTGACACTGGGCATCGCCGCCGCGATGAAACAAGGCTCCTTTATCGACCACTTTGGCACTGGGCTTACCCTGCTGTTCCAGGCCATACCCGGCTTTGTGTTTGCCGTGCTGATGCAATACATCCTATCCGTCAAGCTGCATTGGGTCCCCACCGGCGGTTGGGAAACCCCCAAACACTGGATCATGCCGGTGCTCGCCAACTCTCTGGGACCGATCTTGATTCTGCAACGGTACACCCGCTCCGCAGTGGCCGACGTCATACGCTCAGACTATGTCCGAACGGCCCGCGCCAAGGGCATGAGCGAGCGCCGCGTCACCCTGATCCACGTGTTCAAGAACGCCCTCACGCCCGTGGTCACAGTCGCCGGGCCAATGATGGCCGGGCTGATCACGGGGTCATTCTTTATCGAACGCATCTTTCGCGTGCCTGGGCTGGGCTGGTACTTTGGCAGCGCCATCGCCAACCGCGATCATGTCCTGATCATGGCCTCCACAGTCATGTATACGGCCATCCTTAGCATCACCTATCTACTTACCGATCTCGTCTATGCCTTGATCGACCCGCGCGTGGCCTATGTGAAGGAGAGATAATCCATGACGATCGCCACAACTCGCGCCATAGATGCCCTCCCGGCGAAACGAAGCACCTGGCTTACACTCTGGCTGCGCTTCCGCCGCAGAAAAGCGGCAGTGGTGGGTCTCGTAATCATTCTCGCGCAAATAATCCTTGCCATCCTGGCCCCCGTTGTGTCCCCATATGACCCCAACGCCGGGGACTATCCCGCTGCCTGGCAAGGGCCTTCTGCCAAACATTGGCTCGGCGCAGACGACCTTGGCCGCGATGTCCTCAGCCGCCTGATCTATGGCGCGCGCATCTCTATCGCTGTCGGCATCCTCAGCCAGTTGTCCGTCGTCATCATCGGCTTGCCTATCGGCGCTTTGGCGGGTCTCTTGGGTGGCTGGGTAGATTATCTCGTCATGCGCGTCATCGAGATTCTGGCGGCCCTGCCCACCATCCTCCTGTATATCATGCTGATGGTTGCCCTTGGACCCGGCTTTGTGAATATCATCATCGCCATGTCTCTGACCGGTTGGCTGGGTATCGCCCGCCTCGTGCGCGGACAGGTGCTCTCCCTCAAGCAGACCGACTATGTCCGAGCAGCGCGGGCGATGGGCGGTGACACCAAGCATATCATCGTAACCCACCTCGTGCGAAATGCCCTATCCCCCGTGTTAGTCACCATCACGCTGGGCGTTCCAGGGGCCATGTTCGCCGAGGCAGGGTTGAGCTTTCTGGGGCTGGGCATTCGCCCGCCCGACCCCTCTTGGGGCCAGATGATCGGCCTGTACCAGTCCTACATCCAGAGTTCGTGGCACCTGACAGTCTTCCCGGCCATCATCCTGGCCATTACCATGCTCGCCTGGCATCTGGTCGGCGACGGCCTGCGCGACGCCTTGGACCCCACCATCCGCGTCTAGCCCTATCCCAGCGGCCCCGTTGCAGGGGCCGCTCCCTTTATGTCTACAAACCGTCTCGCCATCTCCCTCTGTGGCCTCCTCGCCACCTGGCCGCATTGCCCCAGAGCATCCTGGACAGCAGGACACACTTCCAGGAGCAGCGCCAGCCCCGTGCTTGACAATCCCACCAACGAGGGCCATAATAGCGCCTTGCAAGCCATTCAGGCACCCGATGGCCCGCCATCTGATTATGCGTACGAGAAAAGGGGAATCTTGACAGCAATCATCAAGCAGCATAACGGCACGCCGACACTCTTTATAGACGGCAAACCGGTCTTTGCCAGCTACATGTGGGGCAACGCCCCCACTTCAGAGGAATACTCTATGGCCGCCACCGCGCAAGCCTATGCCGAGGCGGGCATCCACTTCCACGCGTTTGACGCGGGCGCCGGTGGCCCAGAATGCGAGTGGTGTGGGCCAGCGCCAGACCGCGAGAGCCACTTTGATTTTTCGCACGTCGAGGCGCGCCTTGGTCGCGTCCTGGACGTCGATCCAGATGCCCGCTTTCACCTGCGTATCCATCTGGAAATGCATGGCCAATGGTGGAAGGACTTGTATCCCGATGAGCGGGAAGTGGATTCCAACGGCCAGCTTCACAGCCAGTCCTTTGCTTCGCTCGTCTGGCGAGAGCAGGCCAAGCAGTTCCTGCGCGAGTACATCGCCCACTTGCAGGCCATCGGCCTGGCCGATCGGGTCATCGCCTACCAGACCGGCACGGGAAACACGGGCGAATGGGTCAAGGGGCAAGTGTCAATGACATCCCGCTGCGGCGACTATTCGCAGCCCATGCGCCGCTATTTCCGCGACTGGCTGCGTGCTTGTTACGACAACGACGTCGCCCAACTGCGCGCCGCCTGGGCCGATCCCAACGTCACATTCGATACAGCGGAGATACCCCCCGCATCCGCCCAATGCCAGACCACGCACGGCTCCTTCCGCAACCCACGCCACGAGCAGGCAGTCATTGACTATTATCGCGCTCTCGCCGACCTGTGCGGCGATCTGGTCATCGACTTTAACCGCACCGTCAAGGAAGCCACCAACGGCCAGGCCCTTGCGGGCGCCTTTTACGGCTACCTGCTGGAACTGGCCTGGAACGCGAGCTTTTTCGGGAGTGGATCTGAAAGCGAGTGGTCGACCACCCAGCGCAGCGGCCATCTGGGACTCGCAAAGGTATTACGTTCGCCTTATGTCGACTTTATCGTCAGCCCCTACAGCTATGGCTTTCGCGGGATCGGCGGACATGGTCCCGCTATGCCGCCCAGCGAGGCCATGCGCATCCATGGCAAGCTCTACCTGTACGAGGAGGATACCCGCACCCACCTGGCGCCGACTGACGCTGGCTTTGGGAACGTAGAGAGTCTGCCGGATGCGGAGGCGGTGTTAAAGCGCAACCTGGCCGAGGTGCTCACACGCGGACAGGGCATCTGGTGGCTGGGGGCTTTGTCGCACATCGACCCGGTGCGCGAGCCAACGTTCGCCCCCTTGCTGGCCCAGTTTCAGCGCCTGGGGACATTTGGCCTGGAGCTTGACCGGCGGCCCAGCGCTG
>JAAYXX010000156.1 GCA_012515695.1 Chloroflexota bacterium | reverse complement strand
CCCGCAAGCTGTACACGAGTATTCGCAATTCCCCAGACGCGGCACCAGGATGGGCGTCCACAAGCCCTGCAACCCCGCTTCTGTCATGCTGGGCTGCAAGCCGTGGGTGGGGCAAACGCGCATACAAGCCCCGCAGCGAATACAGCTTGCCAGCAGCTCTTGCTCCCTTGCGCCGGGCGGGCGCAGCCGATAGGGATGCGGATGATGCTCGTCCGGGGTCACATTCAAGAGGGCCAGCGCCCCCAGGCTCGCGCCTGCCGCTCCCAGCAATTGACGGCGCGACGGGTCATAGCCCCAGCCCCGGTCTATCCCGCGTGTGAAGCCAAAGTGGATGGCGGATTGGGGGCATTGGGGGCTGCAATCCATGCACAAGATGCACTCGCCGCTGTCGCTGGCGTACTTTCGCTGGGGGTCAATGGTTCCCATGCGACAGTCGCGGCTGCAAGCGCCACAATTCACGCAATCGGACGATACCTGCCGCTTGAGCAAGGCGGGCCGAGCCAACAGGCTCAACAGCCCGCCCAATGGGCAGAAATAGCGACACCACGCCCGCCGCTCGACGAGGTTCAGGGCCAGAATCCCGCCCACCAGGGCGGCCAACAGCCACCCGGCATAGTACGGTTGCTGATAGCTCAACACAGTGCCGCGCAAGCTCGAATCCAGCCAGTCCAACCCGCCCCGCAAAAAGGCGAAACGATACAGGAACATCTCGGCAATGGTGATGAGCCAGTTCAACGCCGGAATGATCACCGTGCCCACGGCGCGAACGAAAATCGTCAGGGGGTCGAGGATCATCAGCGTCAGGCTGCCCCACAGGGCAAAGAACAGCAGCAGGAACAGCAGCACATATTTGGCGCTGCGCCAGCGAGGGGAGAGGCCGCGACGGGCCTGCTTGCGACGTGGCGATGTCCAGTCAATGATGGTCCCCAAGGGGCAGAGCCAGCCACACCAGAACCGGCCCAGCACTAGCGTGCCCGCCACAATAAACAGGGCGGGCACGAAACGCACCAACCAGGCACGCGAGGAGATCATGGCTGCAACTGCCGCGAGAGGGTCCAGGCGCAAGAGGGTATCAGGCGGCAGCACGGGGCGGGCGCTGGCTATGCCATGCACCACCAGCAAAAAAAAGAAAACCAGGGCAGCAGCCTGCACCCCCTGGCGAGCGCGCCGCCAAAGACCAGCGCGGGTAATCCGTATTCTAAACGTCGAACTCGGCGATTTTGATTCCATCCAGATCCATCGTCCCCAGGCCCATCTCAGCGGAGGCCCTGATATAGGGAACATCGGCGGGCGTCTTGTCAAAGTATCTGGTCACATACGCATCCGCCGCCACCACGTCATGGCTGGCGATTACCGTATTCATCTGCTTCACGTCGTTCAGATTGCCACCCGTCGGTCCATTTGCCATCAGAATACGTGTCGCATCCATTACAGTCAATTCGGGGCGCACCACCGAAGTAATCTCGGCGACCCGTTGGCCGATATTGGGGTGCATGCCGCCACGTTCCTGAATGGTCCCCATCATGTTCTTGCCGCCCAGGGTCAGCGTCGAGAGATAGTGATGTTTGGCAATGGGCACATTGATGACCACATCCGCTTCCAGAATAGGCTGGTAAAAAGGCCACTCTTTCAGGTCTTGGCCGCCGGGGATGGGCGTCTTGGCGTAACGCATGGCCGCCATGATTTCCATCTCGCCGCCCGCCGCCTTGACCGCCGCTTCAATCCCAGACCGGGCATAAGCCGCCTCCGGGCTGCCAGAGAAGGGGGAATCCATCACTCGCACGCGTTTGGCCCCTGCACCCAGGCACATCCTGACCAGCGTGGCAACCACTTCTGGGTTGGTTGTCGAGGCATATTCGGGGCCGTGGTTCGCGTTGCATATATTCGGCTTGATAATCACGTCGTGGCCGTTTTTCACAAAGCGTTCGATCCCTCCGAGGGCGGCAATGGCGCGCTGGGTAAGCTGTTCGGCGCTGGCGCCGTGGGCCACCGCCAGGTGAGCCGCTTCCGAAGGCGCTGAACTGGATGGAGCATCCTGCGCCCTCGCTGCGCCAGCATCAGCAATGGGGGTAACATCTGGTATCTCGGAAGGGTCAACCACTGCATCTTGAGCCGCTACAGTAGGCTCTGCTGGAACTACCTGCTCGATAGTGGGAACGGGGGAGGGGGGCACGTCTTTTGCTTCGGCTGTGGGCCTAAAGCTCCATTGCATACGTTTCCAGTACGGCGAACAAGCGGCGATGAGAGACCCTGCACTCCAAAGCGCCACAACCCGAAGCAAGTCGCGACGTTTCAGACTTTTCATCACCTCGCACCTTTCGCTATCAATCAGAAAAAACCAGACAGGTATTGATGTTAATGATGATTGTATCTCCTGTCAAGTTGACAGCCCCCCCTCGTTATGCTATTATCGAGCCAGATGAGGGGAGAAACTCGAATGCAAGGTTACAGGCGCAATCTATCACAGGCAAACCTCGCGATCAACGCCCAGGCAGCGCGTGCTGCCGGGGTTTTTGCGGTTCTCCACCATCACCATAGCCCATAGGCGGGGATACTCTTTTGCGCCGTTGCACAAGAGAACACTCGCCGTGAGAGACTAGTTCTGAGGAACTGGTCTTTTTTATTTTTTCATTCAGGCGACTCGGAACTTGGGCCATGTGGCTGCACGCAGTTTCGGGCGCGCCCGGAGTCCAGGAACAATCGTAGAGGTTGAGATGACACAGCAAGGATACGCGCTCGATCGGCAGTTGCCGCATGGACTGACCGACCTGTTCTTCGAGCAGGCCGCCGCCAAGGTCGCCCTGGAGCGGATACTGGAAGAGACTTTTCAGCGCTGGGGATACACCCGGATCATCCCCCCCACCTTTGAGTATTACGAGAGCCTGGCTACCGAAGTCAGCCCTCAGATTCAGGAAGACATGTACCGCTTCTTTGACCGGGAGGGGCATATCTTGGCCCTGCGCCCCGACATGACCGTGCCCGTGGCTCGCGTGGTGGCTACCAAGCTGTATGACCAGGAGTTACCGCTGCGCCTCTATTACGTGGGGAACGTCTTTCGCTACGAAGAGCCGCAGGCGGGGCGGCGGCGCGAATTCACGCAGGCAGGCATCGAACTGGTTGGGGCGGGCACCCCGGAGGCAGACGCCGAAGTGGTGGCGGTGGCGGTGGCGGCCCTGCGCGCAATGGGCGTGACCAATTTCCAGATCAACCTGGGGCAGGTCGCCTTTTTACAGGCCATCCTGAGCGAAATCGGCCTGACGAACGGGGCATCGCGCCGCCTGGAACAGGCCATTGACCGCAAGAACGACGTCGAGTTGCGGATGGTGTTGGCCGATCTGGGGATCACCGGCGACGTGGCCAGCGCCATCCACGCCATCCCCCACCTGTGTGGCGGGCGCGAGGTGTTGCAGCAGGCTCGACGGCTGGCGATTAACGCGGCGGCCCGGCAGGCCATTGACTACCTGGAAGCGGTATACGCGCTGTTGCAGGTGGAGAACGTGGCCGAGCATGTCATCCTCGACCTGGGCGAGATCAGGCATATGGCCTACTATACCGGCATCTCGTTCCTTGGCTATGTAGAGGGGCTGGGCTTTCCCATCTGTGGCGGCGGGCGCTATGATACGCTGATCGCCCGTTTTGGGCAATCCCTTCCGGCAGTGGGCTTTGCGCTGGGCGTGGAACGCTCGCTGCTAGTCACCCGGCCTCAGGTCAACATTGCCTCTGACGTGGTGATGCAATCTTGCCAGCATGCGGGCTGTCGCGCCCTGGCCCAAGCGGCCAGAAATCGGGGCCTGCGCGTGACGGTGGACGTGTTGCACTGTGATGAAGAGACGCTCATCTCCCACGCCCGACGCCTAGGCGCGCCCCGCGTAATCTGCTGTCGGGGAGAAGGGCGCTGCTTGCTCGTCGAGGGGGATACCCGCCGCGAGTTGAGCTACACCGCAATCGAGGAGGCGATGGACACATGGAACCGATAACTGTCGCATTGCCCAAGGGGCGCTTGCAGGATGAGGTGTTGGATCTGTTTGCCGCCGCCGGGTATACCCTGGACGAGGGGGCGACCGAGAGCCGCAAGCTATTCTTTGACGACACGAGCGGCGTCCTGCGGTTTATCCTCGCCAAACCCGCCGACGTGCCGGTATACGTGGAATATGGCGCGTCTGACATGGGCATCGTGGGCGAGGATGTGTTGCGCGAAAACGAGCGCAACCTGTACGAGCCATTGGGTCTGGGGGTGGGCAAGTGCCGCCTGGTGTTGGCCGGGCCGGTCAGCGCCCGCGATTGGAACCTGCGGCTAGAGCCGAACCTGCGCATCGCCAGCAAATACCCGCACCTGTCGCGAGCTTATTTCCAGAAGCATGGCATCTCTGCCGAGATCATTCCCCTCAGTGGGTCTATCGAGCTGGCGCCCGCCGTCGGGTTGGCCGATCTGCTGGTTGACCTGGTACAGACGGGCCGCACGCTGGAAGAAAACGGCCTGGTCCAGTTGGAGACCATCATGGAGTCGCAAGCCATGCTGGTGGTGAACCGGGCCAGCTATAATCTAAAGCTACAAGCCATCCAAGAGGTCGTGCGCCGCCTGGAAGCCGTGGTGCAACGCCGTAACAGCCAGGAGTAGCCAACATGAGCGACATCGTGAACATCGTAGAAGGAGCCGAAGCGGGGCGGCGGACCCTGTTGCGCCGTCAGCGATTGGACGAATACGAGGCCACCCCGGCCTTGCGCGCTTCGATCAAGCAGTTGTTTGGCCAGGACCTCACCCCGAACCAGGTAGTGGCTCGCATCCTGGCCGATGTGCAGGCCCACGGCGACCAGGCCGTGCGCGACTATTCCCGACGTCTCGACGGGGCCGAACTGGAGGCCTTGCGCGTGCCGGTGGAGCAGATCGAACGGGCCTGGCAGGCTACGCCTCCCCCGTTGCAGCAAGCCCTCCAGACCTCTGCCCAGCGCATTGAAGCCTTTTACCGCAAACAGCACCGCAATTCCTGGCTGGATTGGGACGAGCAGGGCGGCGCTCTGGGGCAGATTGTGCGCCCCCTGGAACGAGTCGGCATCTATGCCCCCAACGGGCGCGCGCCCTATCCTTCCTCCCTGCTCATGGCCGCCATCCCCGCCCGCGTGGCCGGGGTGTCTGAGGTGGTTGTCGCTACCCCGCCCCGCGATGGCAAGCTCAACGATACGATCCTGGCCGCCGCCTATGTGGCGGGGGTGCGCGAGGTGTACGCTATCGGCGGGGCGCAGGCCATCGCCGCGCTGGCCTATGGCACCGAGTCGGTCCGGCGGGTGGACAAGATTCTGGGGCCGGGGAATATCTTTGTCGTGCTCGCCAAGCAGCACGTGTATGGCAGCGTGGATATTGACCAACTGCCCGGCCCCACGGAAACCCTGCTCATCGCCGACGAAACGGCCAACTGCCGCTATATTGCCGCCGATATGCTGGCCCAGGCCGAGCACGACCCGATGGCCTCGGCCCTGCTGCTCACCACGTCTCGCCCGCTGGCCTTTCAGGTGCGGGAGGAGGTGGCCCGCCAGTTGGCTAGCCTGAGCCGCCAGGAAACTATACTGGCCTCGCTGAACAGCCGCAGCGGGATCGTGGTAGTGGAGGACCTGGATACGGCCCTGGAACTGGCGAACGAGTACGCGCCAGAGCATCTGTGCTTGCTAACGGCCAACCCGTGGGAATTGGTGGGCCGCGTGAAAAACGCCGGCGGCGTTTTCGTCGGGGAGTTGTCGTCCGAGGCGCTGGGCGATTACGTGATCGGCCCCAGCCACATCATGCCCACGGGGCAGACGGCCCGCTTTTCCTCGCCGGTGAACGTGTGGGATTTCGTCAAGATTATCAGCGTATTCGGCGTCAGCCCGAACGTCGTGCGGCAGATCAGCCCGGCGGCCATCACTCTGGCCGAGGAAGAGGGCCTCACCGCGCATGCCCAGGCTGTGCGTATTCGCCTGGAAGAATTGGGGAAGGAAGAACAATGAACACATCGCTATCTCTGGCCGAATTGATTGGAGAGCGGGTCAAGGGCTTGCAGGAATATGCCCCCGAACCGATGGAACAAGTCGCCACGCGGCTCAATCTCCCGCTGGGCCAACTGATCAAGCTGGACGCCAACGAGAACCCCTACGGCCCAACCAAGCACACGCTCCAAATCCTTAACGGACACCTGGACTATCACCGCTACCCCGACGCCATCAGCCGCCGCCTCCGTCAAGCCATCGGGCACTATATCGACATGGACCCCGCGCAGATCATCGCGGGCAACGGCTCGGACGAACTTATTGACCTGGTGTTGCGCCTCTTTCGGCCAGGGCCATCCGGCGGGGGAATCGGCGAGCTGATCGACTGCCCCCCCACCTTTGGCATGTACCAGTTCTATGGCACGACCAACGACCTGCGCGTCACCACCATCCCGCGTTTGGCCGATTTTGCCGTGGACGTGGCGCGTATCGAGGCGCTCTGCGCAGAGAACCCCGTCCCGCGCTTGCTCTTTTTGGCGTCGCCCAATAACCCCGACGGCGGCGTGCTGCCGGATGCCGACCTGGAGCGCCTGCTAGAGCTGCCGCTGTTGGTCGTGCTGGACGAGGCGTATGTCGAGTTTGGCGCGTCCAGCCGGGTCAAGTGGGTGGCGGAGCGGGAAAACCTGATCGTGCTGCGTACCTTTAGCAAGTGGGCCGGGCTGGCCGGGCTGCGGGTCGGCTATGGGGTATTTCCGGCGGCCTTGATGACGGCGTTGTGGCGACTGAAATCGCCCTACAACGTCAACTGTGTCGCCCAGATGGCCGCCCTCGCGACGCTGGAATCGCTCGACGAGGCCCGCGCCAACGTCGCCAAGATCATCGCCGAACGGCAACGCTTCCTCGGCAAATTGCGCGAGATTCCCTTCTTGCAGGTGTACGATACCCAGGCGAACTATGTGCTGTGCCGCCCGCAAGGGGTGGCGACGGAAACCATCCGCGAGGCGATGGAGCGCCGGGGGATTATCCTGCGGTATTTCAACAGCCCCGGCCTGGAAGGCTGCATCCGGTTTACCGTGGGCACGCCCATGCAAGACGAGGCCGTGCTGATCGTCTTGCGAGGCATCGCTCAAGGAGGCAACGATGGACACTGAGCGCGTGGGAGAGGTGGCCCGCCAGACCCGCGAGACCGACATCCGCGTGCGGGTCAACCTGGACGGCAGCGGGAACTGGGAGCTAGATACCGGCGTCCCCTTTTTCGATCATATGTTGAGCCACGTCGCCGTGCATGGGCTGGTGGACCTACAGGTTACCTGCCGGGGCGACATCGAAATAGACGACCACCATTCGGTGGAGGACGTAGGCATTGCTTTGGGGCAGGCGCTCCGGCAGGCGTTGGGCGACAAGGCGGGCATCCAGCGTTACGGCAGCCAGATCATGCCGATGGACGAGGCGCTGGTGCTGGTGGCGCTCGATTGCTCCGGGCGGCCCTATCTGGTGTATGATGTGGCGCTGAACGCGTCCAAGGTGGGCAACTGGGATACTGAACTGGTGCCCGAATTCCTTCAGGCTCTGGCCGTTCACGCCGGGCTGACGCTACACGTCAAGCTAATCCACGGGCGCAACACCCACCACATTATCGAGGCGATTTTCAAGGGACTGGGGCGCGCGTTGGGCCAGGCAGTAGCCGCTGACCCGCGCCGCTCGGCGATCCCTTCGACCAAAGGAGTATTGTAGGTTGCTCACCATCGTTGACTATGGCTCGGGGAACCTGCGTAATGTCTATATGGCGTTCCAGCGCTTAGGCATCCCGTCCCGCATCAGCGACCAACCGGCGGAGGTGCGCCGGGCCAGGGCGTTGGTGCTGCCGGGCGTGGGGGCCTTTGGCGACAACATGGAGCGCATGCGCGCCCAGGGGCTAGAAGCGCCCCTTGTCGCCGCCATCCGCGACGGCGTGCCATTTCTGGGCATCTGCCTGGGGCTGCAACTCTTGTTCGAGGTCAGCGAGGAGATGGGCGAGCATCGGGGGTTGGGCATTTTGCCCGGCAAGGTCACGCGCTTTCCGCCGGGTCTGTGGGTTCCGCATATGGGCTGGAACCAGGTTCACCAGACCCGCCCGACGCCGCTGTGGAAGGGGCTGCCCGATGGAAGCTATGCCTATTTCGTGCATTCCTATTATGTGCTCCCCGAAGACAAGTCAGTGATTGCGGGCACGACGGACTATGGCATCGAGTACACGAGCGCCATTGCCCGCGACAACCTGTATGCTATCCAATTCCACCCGGAAAAGAGCCAGGACGTAGGCGAGCGCATTCTACGCAATTTCGGCGTGGCTGCCGGACTGTTGGAGGAACGAGGATCGTGATTATCTATCCGGCTATTGACCTGCGTGGCGGGCGCTGCGTGCGTCTGCGGCAGGGCGATTTTGCAGAAGAAACGGTTTTCGCCGAGGACCCGGCCCTGGTGGCCCAACGCTGGGCGGCGGAAGGCGCGGGTTGGCTGCACGTGGTCAACCTGGACGGCGCGGTGGGCGAAAAGGCCACCGCCAACCTGGCCGCGCTACAACGCATTCTGGACGCGGTCCAGCTGCCTGTGCAGTTTGGCGGAGGGTTGCGCCGCCTGGAAGACGTGGCGCGTGTGCTAGAGATGGGCGTCTCGCGGGTGATCTTGGGGACGGTGGCCCTCCGCGAACCGGCCATCGTCGAGCAGGCCATCGCCCGGTACGGCGCGCAAGCCGTCAGCGTGGGAATTGACGCTCGCGACGGGCGCGTGGCTGTGCAGGGCTGGCTGGACGTATCCGACGTGCAGGCCGTCGAACTGGCCCGGCGGGTGCGTGCCCAGGGCGTAGAGCGCATCGTCTACACGGATATCAGCCGCGATGGCATGTTGACCGGCGTGAACGTCGAGGCCACGGCGCAATTGGCGCTGGCCTCTGGCCTGCGGGTGATCGCTTCTGGCGGCGTGGCCTCGTTGGAGGATGTGCGCGCCATCAAGCAGCGTGAGGCGGACGGTATCGAAGGCGTCATCATTGGAATGGCTCTGTATCGGGGGGCTGTCCCCCTGGAACAGGCACTCACTATTGCCTCTGGAGGATGACATGCTGGCAAAACGCATTATCCCTTGCCTGGATTTTATGAATGGTCGGGTCGTCAAGGGAGTCAACTTTGTAGAGCTGCGTGACGCGGGCGATCCCGTCGAGCACGCCAAACTGTATAGCCAGGAACGCGCCGACGAGCTGGTCTTTCTCGATATTGCCGCCTCGCACGAGCAGCGGGATATTGTCATAGACATGGTGCGTCGGGTGGCTGATGCAGTCAATATCCCCTTTACCGTGGGCGGCGGTCTGCGGACGGTGGACGATCTGCGGGCCATCTTGCTGGCTGGGGCCGACAAAACATCCATCAACAGCTCGGCTATTCGCACCCCCGACCTGATCAACGAAGGGGCCAAGCGATTCGGCTCCCAGTGCATCGTGGTCGCCATTGACGGCAAGCAGGAGCCGGATGGCACATGGCAGGTGTATATCAACGGGGGGCGTATCGCCACCGGCAAGAATGTGGTAGACTGGGCCAAAGAGGTCGAGGAGCGCGGGGCTGGCGAGATCTTGCTGACCAGCGTGGACAAGGACGGCACCAAGGACGGCTATGATATCGCCATGACGCGGGCCGTCGCCGAGGCGGTCTCTATCCCGGTGATTGCGTCGGGAGGGGCTGGCAAAATCGAGCACTTTTACGACGCACTCACCGAGGGAAAGGCCAGCGCGGCCCTGGCTGCTTCCCTGTTCCATTTTCGCGAGTTGAGCGTCACGCAGGTCAAGAAATATCTCGCAGACCGCGGATTACCCGTCCGTCAATAAAAAAAGAGCAATGGAGCGAATAGCTGTGCAGTTCGTAGGAATAGACGATGTGGTCTGGGACAGTCGGGGGCTGGTGCCAGCGATTGTCCAGGACGCGACAACCGGCCAGGTGTTGATGCTGGCGTATATGAATCGAGAATCGTTGCAACTCAGCCAGGAGCGAGGCGAGACCTGGTTCTGGAGCCGTAGCAGGCAGGCACTCTGGCACAAGGGGAGCACTTCGGGCAACACGCAGACCATCCGCGAGATTCGCCTGGATTGCGACGCTGATGCTCTGCTGGTGCTGGTGGACACAGCAGGCCCCGCTTGCCATACGGGCGCGACGAGTTGCTTTTACCGCACAATGAAAGGGAAGGATTGTGAGTCAGACGATTGATGCCCTCCTGGCAACCATTCAAGACCGCAAAGAACACCCCAAAGAGGGGTCGTATACCTGTCGGCTGTTCGCCGAGGGGCCGGTGGAAATCCTGAAAAAAGTGGGCGAAGAGGCCGTGGAAGTGGTAACTGCCGGGGCGCTGCAAAGCGATGATCGGGTGGTCTACGAGTCGGCGGACCTGATCTACCACCTGCTGGTGCTGCTCGTCTCGCGAGGGTTGACCTGGGCCGACGTGGAAGCCGAACTGGCCCGCCGCTTCAAGTAGTATACCGGAGAGGGTTCATGACGCAGAATCCCATTGCCCTGCCGAACGTGCAGGCCGTTTTGTTCGATCTGGACGGCACGCTGGTAGAGACACATAACCGCTGGGCGGGGGTGCTGGCCGAAAAGCTGGCCCCCATCCAGCGCATCTTTCGCCGCTTTGACGCCCGTGTCTGGGGGCGCAGGCTGGTTATGGCAATTGAAACCCCGTCCAACTATGCCATCTCGACGCTGGAACACCTGGGGCTGGATACCAACATGCTTGGGATCAGCGACCGCATTCGCCGCTCCAAGGGGCTGGCTACCAGAAGGCGCGCGCAGTTGATCGATGGGAGCCAGGAGTTGCTGCTCGCGTTGAAAAGCCGCTACAAGCTGGCCGTCGTCACCACTCGCGCCCGCCCAGAGGCGCTGGCCTTTGTCGAGCAGACCGGCTTTGCGCCCTATTTCGACGCCATCGTCACCCGACAGGATGGCTGGTGGATGAAGCCGCACCCCGGGCCGGTTCGCCGGGCGGCGGCGATGTTGGGCGTTGACCCCCGCCGATGCATCATGATCGGGGATACCACAATGGACATTCGCTCCGCCCGCCGTGCAGGGGCGTTTGCCGTGGGCGTGCTGTCGGGCTTTGGCGAGCGAGAGGAGCTAGAGCGCGCGGGCGCCCACCTGATACTGGACCGCGCCGAGCAGTTGTTAGGGTATTTGCCGTAGAACTTACGATGGGCGGTTTCAACGCGGTGGCACGCCGTATCATTGGACCGCCGGCTTCCAGCCGGCATCATTGTAAGCCGCCAAGGATGGCGGCGGTCCCGAGCAACTCCCTCGCCCTTTGGGAGAGTGCGGCTTTCAGCCGGGCGGCTTTCAGCCGGGCGGCTGAGTA
This sequence comes from Chloroflexota bacterium, assembly GCA_012515695.1. Lineage (GTDB taxonomy): Bacteria > Chloroflexota > Anaerolineae > UBA1429 > UBA1429 > JAAYXX01. The sequence goes on along the minus strand of JAAYXX010000156.1, from coordinate 11,515 downwards.
CAGCCGGGGGTGAGGGCTGAAGGTGCCGGGATAATATAAGTAAAAGTGCACTCCATTGTACTAAACACTTCTTAACCCGTTTGAACGGGTTTCCTCTTTCTGCAGCCTGGGACATTCCGTCCCAGGCTGCACCATTTAGCGCGCCTCGTCCGGCCTATCGTTTGACACGATATAGTGGGCATGTTATAAGAAGGGCCACATTGCACATGCTCAGGAGGAAACTGCCCAGCATGATCAACGCACTCAAGATCAACCCGCAAGATAATGTCGCTGTCGCCGTGCGCGATCTGGCTCCGGGCGATGCCCTGGAAATGGCCGAGGGCACGCCAGTGCCCGCCGTCATCGCCCAGCAAGCCATCCCCTTTGGACACAAGGTAGCCCTGGCCCCCATCGCCAATGGCGAGACGGTCATCAAGTATGGCGAGTCCATCGGGCTGGCCACCGCCGATATTCAACCCGGCGAGCACGTTCATGTGCATAATCTCCGCAGCGTGCGAGGAGCAGTCAAACAATGAACTCGATGCAGAACACTTTTCACGGCTACCGGCGCAAGGATGGCCAGGTGGGCGTGCGGAACTGGGTGGCAATCATTCCTTCGTGTGGCTGCGCCCTGCACGCCGCGTCCATGATCGCTTCGCAAGTCGAGGGGGCCATGCTGGTCGGCTATGACGGCGGATGCAGCCAGACCGAGGCGGACGTGCGCGCCGCGACGCGTTGGCTCGCTGGCTATGGCAAACACCCCAACGTCATCGGCAGCCTGGTCGTTAGCCTGGGCTGCGAAACGCTCGACGCCAGCGCGCTGGCGGAGCAAATCGCCCAGGGGCCTGCCCCCACCGAACTGCTGGTCATCCAGCAATTGGGCGGCACGCGCCGGACGGTGGAAAAGGGCGTCGCCCTGGCCCGCCAGATGGTCCAGCCAGCCGAGGGGTTGCAGCGCGAGCCTTGTACCGTCTCTGAATTGACCATCGGCCTGGAATGCGGCGGCTCGGATGCTACGTCGGGGATGGCCGCCAACCCGGCGATGGGCGCTTTTAGCGATTTGATCGTCGCGCAGGGCGGGCGGGTGATCCTGTCCGAAACCAGCGAGTTGTTCGGGGCCGAGCATATCCTGGCCCGCCGGGCGACCACGCCAGAGGTGGCCCAACGCCTGATGCAGGTCATGCGCGATTGCGAAGCCCAGCTCAAAGCTACCGGCGAAGACCTGATGGGCAAGCAGCCCACGCCGGGCAACGTGCTCGGCGGCATCTCTACCGTGGAGGAAAAGGCCCTGGGCGATATCCTGAAGGGCGGCACGACCCCCCTGGTGGATGTGCTGGCTTATGGAGACCCTCCCACCCGCCCCGGCCTGTCGTTCATGGACACGCCAGGCAATGACCCGGCCTCTGTCTCGGCGATGGTGGCGGCGGGGAGCCAGATCGTCGTCTTTACCACGGGCCGGGGCAACCCGATGGGCAACCCCATCGCGCCAGTGATCAAGGTGACGGGCAACGCCCAGACCTACGCCCGCATGCAAGAGGACATGGATATCGACGCCAGCCCGATTATCGCGGGGCGTGAGACCATCTCCCAGGTCGGCGAGCGCATCTACCAGTTCTGCCTGCGGGTGGCCGAAGGCGTGCCTACAGCCGCCGAGCAATTGCAACATGCCGAGTTTACCCTGTTGCGAAACGGCCCCATCTATTAGCCGCTTGACATTTGGGGCGGATGATCGTATACTCGATAGCAATAGAATAAAACGCAACCCGTAAAGGCTGTGAAGGAGAGAGTAGGCGGGCCGAATGCCCTCAGGGAGAGAGGATCATTGACTGCAAGTCCTCTTGGGAATAAACCTGCTAAAGTTCACTCTGGAGCCGACGACTGAAGTCCGACATGATCCCATGTCGCGATGTGTAGGCCGCTCCGGTAGCTCGCCGTTAACGAGCAGTCGGTAATCCCGCTCCAGGCGCGAGCCGGGCCGCCGATGCAGAGGTGGGTTCCCCTGGGAACCAATGAGGGTGGTAACGCGGAGTGAATGACTGCAACTTCGTCCCTGGCGAATTGCAGTCTTTTTTTCTGCCTTGGAGACGGACGCATGGGCACGAGCCGCCCAGCTTGCCATGACCCCAGCGTCCGTGCAGGTCGCTGGATCGGATATAAGGAGGAAACCCTGATGCTTGAAGAGCTATACCAACTGGAAGCAAAAGCCAAAAACGAATTGGAAGCCATCACGGATGTAGAGGGACTGGAAGCCTGGCGGCTGGCGTATTTTGGCAAAAAAGGCGCGCTCACCATGCTGCTGCGGGGAATTGGCAAGCTGCCCGCCGAAGAACGCCCTCAGGCTGGCAACATCGCCAACCAGGTCAAGAGTGCCCTGGAGGCGGCTTTTGAGCAGCGCCAGGAGGCCGTGCGCCGTGCCGCGCTGGCGGAGGAACTGGCTCAGGGCGCTATGGACGTGCGCCTCCCCGGTCGCCCGCCTTCGCTGGGTTATCTGCACATCAGCACCCAAACCCTGCGCGAAATCTATGACATTTTCGCCCGGCTGGGCTTTCACGTGTTCCGCAGCCGCGAGGTGGAGGACGATGTCACCAATTTCCAGATGCTAAACCTGCCGCCCGATCATCCGGCGCGGGATATGTGGAGCACGTTCTACACTACCGAGCCGGGCGTGTTGTTGCGCACCCACACCTCGCCGGGGCAGATTCACGCCATGCGCAAGTATCATCCCGAGCCGTTTCGGGTGATCCTGCCCGGCAAGTGCTACCGCTATGAGCAGGTGAGCACTCGCCACGAGCATATGTTCTTCCAGGTGGAGGGGCTGGCTATCGGTAAGCATATCACGATGGCCGACCTGAAGGGCGTGTTGGAGAGCTTTGCCCGGCAGATGTTTGGCGCGAACCGGCGGCTGCGGTTCCGCCCCAGCTATTTCCCGTTCACCGAACCCAGCGCCGAGGCCGATATGGACTGCATCCTGTGCGGCGGCGAGGGCTGCCAGATTTGCAAGCAGACCGGCTGGCTGGAGATTCTGGGGTGCGGCATGGTCCACCCCCAGGTGTTGCGGAATGGCGGATATGATCCCGACGAGTATTCGGGCTTTGCCTTTGGGATGGGGCCGGAGCGGATCGCCATGCTCAAGCATGGCATCACCGATATCCGGTACTTTTTCGCGAATGACCTGCGCTTCTTGCAACAGTTCCCGTAAGTGCCAGGCGCTATCGTCGGATTACTGGAAACACTGACTAGAAAAACGCCGCCGGTACAAGGCCCGGCGTCCTGTTTGCGGATGGAGGTAATGAGAAAATGCTAGTTCCCATAAGCTGGCTGCGGGAATATGTCAATCTGGATATGCCGCTGGAAGTGCTAGTCGAGCGGCTGACCTTCGGCGGCCTGGAGGTGGTCGGGGTCGAGCGCATTGGCGAGACGTGGGATCGAGACACGGTTGTCGTTGGCGAGGTGGTCTCGGTGCGGCAACACCCCAACGCCGACCGGCTGGTGCTGGTCACCATCAACTATGGCAAAGAGCAGCCGCTCGAAGTCGTTACCGGCGCGCCCAACCTGAAAGTGGGAGATTCGGGGCAAAAAGTGGTCTTTGCGATGGTCGGTGCGCGCCTGATTGACCCTTACGCCGACACGCTGCGCTACCAGACCCTCAAGAAAAGCAAAATCCGGGGCGTCACCTCGGAGGGGATGGTCTGCTCGGAAAAAGAGCTGGGCATCTCGGAGGAGCATACCGGCATCATGATCCTGCCGGACGACGCCCCCGTGGGTATGCCCTTTGCCGATTACTGGGGCGATACCGTCCTGGAGCTGGACCTGACGCCCAACCTGGCCCACGCCTCTTCCATCGTGGGGGTGGCCCGCGAGGTGGCCGCCATGACCGGCGCTACCTTGCACATCCCCGCCCTGGCTGTGCAGGCAGAGGGGGAGCCTATCGAGGGCAAAATAGAGATCGAAATCCAGGACCCTGACCTGTGCCCGCGATATAGCGCGGCGCTGATTCGAGGCGTCAAGATCGGCCCTTCGCCCATGTGGATGCAGCGCCGCCTGACTCTGGCGGGGATGCGTCCCATCAATAACATCGTGGACATTACCAACTATGTGATGCTGGAATGGGGCCAGCCGTTGCACGCGTTCGACTATCATCGGCTTCAGAGCCGCACTCCGGGCGGCCCGCCGACCATCATCGTGCGCCGCGCCCACCAGGGCGAGCGGATGACCACGCTGGACGGCGTGCAGCGCGAGTTCACCGACGATATGCTGCTAATCACCGATGGCGGCGGCCCGGTAGCCGTCGCGGGCGTGATGGGCGGCGAGGATAGCGAAATCACCGAAGATACGGTGGATATTCTGCTCGAGTCGGCCAATTTCTACAATATCAGCGTCCGGCGCACTGCGGCCAGGCTGAAAATCCCCAGCGAGGCGGCCCAGCATTTCGGCAAGGGCGTAGACCCCGAATTGACGGTGGTGGCCTTGCGACGGGCAGCCGAGTTGATGCGCGCGCTGGCCGATGGTACGGTGGCCCAGGGGTTCGCCGATGCCTACCCGAACAAGCCCGCCACCAAGGTCGTGGACCTGCCCACAACCGAGGTCACGCGAATCCTGGGCATCACCCTGAGCGCCGAAGAAATCGCGCGCATGTTGAAATCGCTCGATTTCGCGACCGAGATCATTCCGGGGGAGTCTCCGGTGGTGCGGGCCACGGTGCCCAGCTTCCGCCTGGATGTGAGCCTTCCCGCTGACCTGCTGGAAGAGGTGGCGCGGCTGTATGGCTATGACCGGTTGCCCGTCTCGCTGCTCGCCGAGGAACTGACTGTCCAGATGCCCAACCGCGACCTGGAGGTAGAGGAAAAGGTCCGCGACGTGCTGGTGGGCTGCGGGCTGACCGAGATCATCACCTATTCCATGACCAGCCTGGCGAGCGTGGCGCGGCTGAACGTCGATCAGACCCCGCCCGACCCAAAGAGCTATATCGAGATTGCCAACCCGCTCAATCGGGAGCAGCGGTTCTTGCGCCAGACCTTGATGAACACGACGCTGGAAACGATGGCCAGCAACCTGCGCTTTGTCGAGCGGGTCGCCGTCTTGGAAATCGGCAGCGTCTATCTGCGCGAAGAGGGAGAGGCGCTACCAGCGGAGCCGCGCCGGTTGAGCATTGGCCTGTGTGGCCCGCGTGAGGCCCGCTCCTGGCTATCTTCCGAAGGGGAGAATTTTGGCTTTTACGACCTGAAGGGGATCATCGAAACCCTGTGCGCCCGATTGGGCATTCAGGACGTGCATGTCGAGGCGACGCAACACCCGACGCTGCATCCGGGGCGGGCCGCTCGTCTGTCCATCGGCGGGGTTGACGCGGGCGTGTTCGGCGAGGTGCATCCGCTCGTTCGGGCGAATTTCGACCTGCCCGATGAGACCGTCTGTCTGGCCGAGCTGGACCTGGAAGTGCTGCTGTCTGCCGCCCGCTTGACCGAGTCGTTCGCGGCTATCTCGCGTATGCCCGCGCTCAAGCTCGACCTGGCCGTGGTCGTGGACGAGCAGACGCCATCCGACCAGGTGGCCGCCCTCATCCGGGAAACCGGTGGGGCCACGCTGGTAGACGTGGTATTGTTCGACGTCTATCGTGGGGCGCAGATCGGGGAGGGCAAAAAGAGCCTGGCCTATAGCCTGACCTTCCAGGCAATGGACCGCACGCTGACCACCGAAGAGGCCACCAAGCAGCGCGAGCGGATCGTCGCGCGCCTGAGCCGCGAGTTGGGGGCCACGGTGCGCGGTTAGCCTGACCGCCCGGTGCTAATAACAAGGGACGAGGTGTACGCCTCGTCCCTTGTTTATTGCGTCGGGAATCCCGCCCATCTATGCAAGTTGAGAAATCAATGCTGTAACGTCTGGCTTGCCCCGTGGAGGGGGATTGGACCGCCGCCATCCCTGGCCAATGGCACTAACTTTTGATTGTCACGGCCAGCAGATCACCCTTACCACCCTCACCCCCGGCTGTACCCAGCCGCTCCCTCTCCCAGTGGGCGAGGGTGGCATGTATGCCGGTGGCATATTGCCGCGCTTGCTCGCCTTCGCCCCTTGGGAGAAGGTGCCCGAAGGGCGGATGAGGGCAACTCCGATCTTGCCCCAGCACTTGATCCGCGAAAAGTTAGCGCCATTAGCCATCCCTGGCGGCTTGATCTTGTGCCGGCTGGAAGCTGGCGGTACAAATTCAGCGGGCAGTTGCCGAACTATTTTGTAAACTTTTTCCGCTGGAAGACTTGACCATTATCCAAAATCGTGTTACACCAAACTGGCCGGGCAGGTTGGCTAATAGATAGCTATCCCATCCATGAGAAAGGCCACCCATGTCTACACCACGCGATTGCCTTGAACTGTTACAAGAAATGGTGCGTATCGAGTCCATCAACGCGACCATCTCCGGGCGGGCACACCCAGAGGCCGAGTTGGCGACGTACCTGGAGCAGACAGCGGCGGGCTGGGGCCTGGCAACGGAGCGGCTGCCGGTAGGCGAGGGCAGCTTTAATCTGTTGGTGTACCAGCAGGTAGACCGCCACGCGCCCTGGCTGCTGATGGAAAGCCACCTGGATACCGTGGGCGTGGAGGGGATGATCGGGGACCCTTTCGGCGCGCGGGTGGAGCAAGGACGGCTCTATGGCCGGGGGGCCTGCGACACCAAAGGGTCGGGCGCGGCGATGCTATGGGCGCTGCGCCAGTATGCCGCCGAGGGCAGCGGCTCGAACAACGTGGCGATCCTTTACACCGTGGACGAGGAGGCGCACAAGGCGGGCGTGGATGCGTTCGTCGAGCAACACCTGTCCGCGCTGCGCTGGGATGTGCATGGGGCCATTGTGGGCGAGCCGACCATGCTGCGGCCCGTGGTCGCCAGCAACGGCGTGGTGCGCTGGTCTATTCGCACGCACGGGATAGCCGCCCACTCGTCTGACCCCACGCGAGGGCGCTCGGCCATTCGCCTGATGATGCGGGTCATGGAGGCGCTGGAAACGCGCTATATCGCTCAACTGAACGCGGCCCACCCGCTAACTGGCCCGGCGCAATGTAGCATCAACATTATCCGCGGCGGGAGCGTCATCAATATCATCCCGGAAGAGTGCGAAATCTGGCTAGACCGGCGAGTCGTGCCCGGCGAGAACCCGGATGACGTGCTGCCGGAGGTGCGGCGTGTGCTGGAAGAATTGCGCCGCCAGGTCCCCGACCTTAACTATTCCATGACCCAGCCGTTCATAGACTGGCCGCTGAACCCGGCGGGCGGCGAGGCCTTCTTCCCCGTCGTGCAAGGGGTATTGCTGGGGTTGGGGCTGTCGGCGGAACTGACCGGCGTGGGGTATGGCAGCGATGGAAGTACGCTGCGGGTGGCGGGCATCCCGGTGGTGATTTTGGGGCCGGGGGATATTGCCCAGGCCCACGCGGCGCAGGAATACCTGGAATTGGACCAGCTAGAGCGCGCGATAGACGTCTATGGCGCGTTGATGCGGGCGGGAATAGGCAGTTGAAACTGCACCAACCAGTGCAATCGCCATACATGGCGCGCCGCCCTACGGCGGCTCCAGATCAGCCCACGGAGGTGGGCTTCGCAGATGTTGCCGCGGTTTCAACCGCCCATCCTGATGGTGTGGTTGCGGGCCTGTGGCTCGTGGAAATCATGCCTGCATCTATTCGGGCGATGAGGGGGAAGCGATGGGCAAAGCAGCATTCAAGCCGGTACGGGTGGGCGTGGTTGGGCTGGGCAATTTTGGGCGGCTGCACGCGCTGACGCTGGCGGGGCTGGCCGAGGCTGAACTGGTGGCCCTGGTGGCGCGGCGGCAGGCCAGCGTAGACGCGCTATCTGCCGAACTGCAGGCGGTCAGCGGCCACCGCGTGCCCGGCTGGACCGATCTAGAGCAAGCCATCCAGGAGGCCGCGCCAGAGGCGGCGCCGGAGGCGTGGGTGGTGGCGGCCTCTACGGCCTCCCATGTGCCAGTGGCGCGGCGTTTGCTGGCCGCCGGGTATCCTGTGTTGGTCGAAAAGCCGCTGGCGGGCAGCCTGGCCGAAGCCGAATCCTTAGCCCCGTTGGTTCGAGCCGATTCGAGCAATTTGATGCTGGGGCATATCCTGCTGTTCAATAGCGAGTTCCGCCAGTTGCAGGCCGAGGTGCGCGCCCGCTCGCCGATGGCCTACATCCACTGCGCGCGGCATCGCCCCGCCACAACGCTGGCGCGCTTTCCAGGCGAAAGCCCCTTCCACCTGCTGATGGTGCACGACCTGTATAGCGTGCTGGCCCTGGTGGATCGCCGCGAGCCGGTAGCCTTTTGTGCCCAGACCCGGCATACATCGGCGGGAGAATGCGACCTGACGCTGGCCCAGTTGCGCTGGGAAGATGGCCTGGTGGCCTCGTTCGCGGCGTCGTTCCTCACGCCAGAGGGGATGCCCGCCGACGGCTTTGACCGCATGGAGGTGTATGGTCAGGGGTGGGCGGCGCGTGTAGAAGCCAACCCGCGCCCGCTGACGGTGTGGGATGAGCAGGCCCGCGCCCCCATGACGCTGGAAATCCTGGCCGACCCGATAGCGCCCAGTGGGATGTTGGCGGAAGAGTTGCGCTGCTTCTGCCGGGTGGTGCGCGGGGTGCAGCCTGTCCCGATGGGAGCCACCTACCACGACGCCTTGCAGGTGCAGCGTTGGCTGGATCGCCTGGAGCGAGCAGCAGAGGCGCAGTAACCCTGCTCGGGCACGATGTCGCAGCACGCCAGATCGTCGATTCAATTGTCCATGCTCGGTGTCCATTCCTTGATGCACAGGAGGCAAATCATGCTGACACAAGCAACTCGTCTGGCCGATTTTCCCTCGTTGAGCGATATGATCTATCTGAACACGGCGGCGGAGGGCATTCCGCCGGTGGCTGTGCTGGATGCGCTGAAGCAATATGGCCTGGACAAGACGCAGGGCATGGATGGGCGCAGCCTGCACGAGGCGCAGTATGACGCGGCCAAGGCGCTGGTCGCCCAGGCATATGGCCTGACCCCGCAAGAGATCGGCATCTGCTCCTGCTCGTCGGAGGCGTATAATCTGGCGGCGCTGGCCTTGCGCCTGCAACCGGGCGACGAAGTGGTGATCAACGACCTGGACTTTCCGGCGGGGGTAACGCCCTGGCTACAACCCACCTGCCCGGCCACGGTAAAGGTGTGGCGCGCTGTCGAGGGCGCGCTACGTGTAGAGGACCTCATTCCGCTGTTGACTCCCAGAACGCGCATGGTGACTGTTTCGCTGGTGAGCTTTTACAACGGCTACAAGCTGTCCCTCGACGCCGTGGGAGAGGCGGTGCGGCAACATTCCCCGGCCCTGCTGGCGGTGGACGTGACCCAGGCGCTGGGCCGCATTCCGCTACATCTGGCTGGGGCCGACCTGATTGTCAGTTCGACGCACAAGTGGATTCTGGCGAGCCACGGCGGGGGGCTGGTGGGAGTGCCCAAGGCGCGGGCGGAGGAACTGACCGTGCCCGCCGGGGGATGGTTCAACCTGCAAAACGCCTTTGACGCGGACCGCTTTGAGCGGGCCATCGTCAAGCCGGGGGCAGCCAGTTTTGCCGTGGGCATGCCGAACTATCCGGCGGCCTATGCCGTGCGGGCGGGGTTGGGGTATGTGCTGGGGATAGGTGTGGAGCAGATCGACGCGCACGCACGCCCGTTGGTGCGCGCCTGCCTGGAGGGCGTGCGCGGGTTGCCGGTGGAATTGCTGACGCCGGTAGACGACGAGCATCTGGCTGGCATCGTGGCTTTTCGCCATCCCAAGGCGGAAGCGATACACCGCTACCTCCACGAGCGAAACATTCACATCATGGCGCACGCCGGGCGGCTGCGGGTTGCCATTCACGGCTATAACACAGCGAAAGACATCGAGCGGCTGTTGAGCGCCCTGCACGAGGCTATCAGCCATGTCTGAGCGGGCCGACGCACATATTCACCTGTTTGAAGGAGGCTATTGCGGCTCGCTGGCGGGGCGGCCTGGCGTGCAACTGGACGAGGTGGCGCTGTATAGTGCGCTGGCAGCCGAGCATGGGGTGCGCTGTGCGCTGGTGGTGGGGTATGCCGGGGAACCCTGGTGCACGAGCAACAACGCCTGGATCGCGGCGCAGGCCCGCAAGCACGCCTGGATGCGCCCCCTGGCCTATGTCGACCCGACGCAACCCCTCACGGTGGGGCAACTGGAGGCGTTGCAGGCACAAGGGTTTGTGGGGATTGTCCTGTATCTGTTAGAACAGGCGTATTGCGAGGCGCTGGGGCGCATCTCGGTGGATGTGTGGGGCTGGCTGGCAGAACGGCGCTGGATAGTGAGCGTCAATTCGCGGGGCGAGTTGTGGTCAGCCTGGCGGGGGATACTCGACCAACAAGGCGAGTTGCGCCTGCTGGTGAGCCATCTCGGGTTGCCGCCCCGCGTCGGTGCGCCGCCCTCCCCGGCGGACGCCGCGCAGGCGATGGCCCCTGTGTTGGCGCTGGCGCAATATCCTGGCCCACGGGTCAAGTTGAGCGGGTTCTATGCCCTGACCGAGCCGGGGTATGACTATCCCCATCGCGCAGCCTGGCCCTACGTGGTCGCGCTGCTGGCCGCTTATGGGGCGGGGCGGCTGCTGTGGGCGTCGGACTTCTCTCCCTGCCTGGACAACCTGACCTTTCCGCAGACGTGGGGCCTGTTCGCCCACATGCCCTTCTTGAGCGCGGCAGAGCGCCGCCAGATCGAAGGGGCGAACCTGCTGGCGCTTTTGGGAGAGCGATAGGAGTTGCTTTCCGGGCGCACCTGGCGTAAAACAGGGGCATCACATCCTAGCAGACAAAGGGGAGCATCGATGATGGTTCTTGGCAAGGGAGCAGCGAACGGCACATTGACAGAGGCAGAGGTTCGCGAGGTATTTGCCGCCGGGATCGAGCAGATCGGCGTAGAGGGCAAACGCATCCTGGTGATCCTGCCCGATAACACACGCAGCGGCCCCATACCGCTATGCTTTCGGCTGCTCACCGAGTTGATGCTGGGGCGGGCGGCTCAACTGGATATGATCGTTGCCCTGGGCACGCACCGGGCCATGAGCAATGCAGAGATTTGCCGCCACCTGGGCATTACGGAGCAAGAGCGCGCAGAAAAATATGGCGCGGTGGGGCTGTTCAACCACGACTGGCAGCACAACCTGCGCCTGCTGGGCACCATCCCGGCGCAAGAGATCGAGACGCTCAGTCAGGGCTATTTCCACGATGCCCTGCCAGTGCAGATCAACGCCCGCATTTTCGACTATGACCACCTGATCATCCTGGGGCCGGTGTTCCCTCATGAGGTAGTGGGCTATTCCGGGGGGAGCAAATACTTTTTCCCCGGCATCAGCGGCGAGAAGGTCATGGCACTCACCCACTGGCTATCCGGGATGCTGGGCGTGCTGAACGTCATCGGGCATCAGGACACCCCGGTGCGCCGCATCCTCCACCGGGCCACCGAGCTGATCCCTGTGCCCAACTGGTGCTTTAGCATGGTGGTGCGCGGGCATCACGATCTGGCCGGGCTGTATTTT
>JAAYXX010000155.1 GCA_012515695.1 Chloroflexota bacterium | reverse complement strand
CCCCTGGCAGTCGAGTCGGGGCTGGTCACGTATAAGGATTATACGAACGAATATGTAGACGCCGTCGAGTCGTTTGTAGATATGGCGGCCATTCGCAAGGCGGGGCTGCGCGTGCTGGTGGACCCCATGTTCGGCACGGGCGAAGCGACCATCAACATCGTGCTGACCGAAGCGCGCTGCCGCGTGGTCACAATCCACGGTCGCCGCGACCCTCTATTCGGCGGGCGCTCCCCTGCTCCCAACCTGGAAGCCCTGGGCCTGCTGATCCACTATATCAAGGAAGAGGGCAACTATGACCTGGGGCTGGCAACAGACGGCGACGCAGACCGCATCGCCATCGTAGACGAGCAGGGGGAATACATCGCGGTCAACGACCTGCTGGTACTGCTGTATTGGTATCTGTACGAGGTGCGGGGCGAAAAAGGGCCGGTAGTACGCAACCTTGCCACCACGCACATGCTCGACAGGCTGGCCCGCTCCTTTGGAGAACGCTGCATTGAGGTGCCCGTCGGGTTCAAGCATATCGCCGCCGCAATGAAGGCCAACCAGGCCATCCTGGGCGGGGAGAGCAGCGGCGGCCTGACCATTCGGGGGCACATTCTGGGTAAGGATGGCATCCTGTCGGCGGCGCTGGTGGTGGAAATGCTGGCGAAAACTGGCGAAAAGGTCTCCCACCTGCTGGAGCAGGTCTATGGGCAGATTGGCCGCCTGTATATGCGCGAACTCAACCTGCCCGCCACGCCCGAGATGAAGGCGCTGTTCCCCCGCCACCTGAGCCAGAACAAGGTGGAAGAGATCGCCGGGTTACCGGTGCGAGGTATCTCGGGCATGGACGGCACCAAATTCTTGCTCGACGGCGACCAGTGGGTACTGCTGCGCTTTTCTGGAACCGAGCCACTGCTGCGTATCTTTGCCGAAGCGGACTCGCCCGCTCGCGCCGACGCGCTGATTCAAGCCGCGCAAAAGCTGCTGCCGATGTAGGCACGGTGGCAGCGGCTCGTAGCCGCGGCATCCCTGCCGCGCTGCCGCGCTTTCGCCAAACACCAAAAACCCCTCTCCCAGGTTTGGGAGAGGGGTTTGCTATTCTATCCTAGCCGTGACCAGCCAAAGCAGAGAGCTTTAATTGGTAGTGGTAGAAGTGGGCTTTTTCTCCTTCTTTGGCTTTTTATTCTTCTTCTCTTTCCCCTTATCCCTGTTGCCCATCTTGACTCCTTTCGCGAGATTCTCTTCTGGCTCGTCGCCACGGAACAATGAACGCCGCCCAGGGCGGCCCTCAAGCAGCATGCCCAATCACTCGCGACACACCGCAGACACGGCTACGGTTTATCATATCCTGAACTGCTGTGCTGTCAAGAATTTGTTGCTTCTGTGATAGGCTGGCACAGATCGACCCGCCGCCGTCCCTGGCAGCCAACAGTAGCGTGCCGACAGACACTGGGGTATCATGCACGTGCGGAACGATACCTCGCGCGAGTAGAGCATAGCCTGAGCAGGCTATGGCGTGGAGGGAACCATGTTGAATACCGTGGAGCGAGGAGTGCGACGGATTGGCGTGGTGGTGGGGCTGACTACGCTGGCGATTGCCCTCTGGCAGGCGGTATGGCGCGGGTCGCGCCGCCCTGCGGGCCGCACCACGGGGACAGCCGCCCGGGTATTGCGCGGGCCAGTGCTGCCGCTATTTAGCGCCCTGTGGTTGGGACTGTGCGTCCTGTTGTGGCGGCCCCTGCCGGTAAAGCCAGCCAAGACTGCCCGCGTGGCGGCGCTCGTAGCGGGCGCCCTGTTGTACTTCCCCGGTCTGGCCCTGTACCTGTGGGGCGCGCGCACCCTCGGAGAGATGTACAGGCCCGCCAGCGGCCCGGGGGTGCAGTTGAATGTCGGGCATCGGCTGATCACCCACGGCCCTTTTGCCTGCGTGCGCCATCCGCTGTACCTGGGGCTACAGATCGCCGCCTTCGGGGGGCTGCTGCTCTACCGCAACTGGACGCTGGCCTTTGTTGCCGTCAACTTGCTGGGGTTATTCTTCCGTGCTCGCCGGGAGGAGGAAGCGTTGCAGGCCGAGTTCGGCGAAGAATGGCGGGCGTATGCCCGACGCGTGCCAGCCTGGATGCCCCGCTTGCACCGGAGAACAGGGGAGGCCAGCCATACTACGCCATAAAACGGGAGAACCCTCCTTTTATACCATCAGCCTTGCCACCATAGACCAACTACCGCAGATGGCCGCGCTGATCCGGCGCTGCGCCCTTTTACCTGCAATGGCTTTTTTGCGTGCTGTGTGCTTGTGGAGTATGCTCTCTACTTCAGGCGCCGCCTTTGGCCCTGGATAGCCCCCACAGGAGGCAATATGCCTGCTACATTCCGCCCTTATGCCCCGCATAGCGACTGGGCGCGCATCCGCGATTTTTTGGTGGACACGTTTGCCCTCTACCAGAGGCCATTCAACTGGATGATTGACCGATGGAACTTTTGTCGGCATTTCGTGCTGCCGCTGCACACGTTCTGCAATGTGCGCGATTTCGGCGTGCCCACGCGCACCGCGCCCCCCGTGCGCGACGAACTCCCCGGCTGGGAGCGAACCATCGGCGTGTGGGAGAACGCCGCCGGGGAAATCGTCGGCGTGGCCCACAGCGAGAACGAGGAGCCGGGCGAGGCGTGGATCGAGATACACCCCGACTATACCGATCTTTGCGACGAGATGGTCACCTACGCCGAGGCGCACCTGGCTGACCGGGCGGATGGCGTGGCTTTTGTGCGGCTGTACGTCAACGCGGGCAGCGCGCTGGAACAGGTCGCCCAGGCCAGGGGCTACCGCCAGTTGCAGGGGCAGGGGATGAACCATCTGGAGCATCGTATTGGGGATGTGCCCGTTTCGCCGCTACCGGCGGGGTACGTCATTCGCAGCGTGACCGACGAGGACGACGTGGAACAGCGGCGCATGGTGCGCGCGTTCTCCTTCGGCGGATACTGCCCCCCGTCGGACTGGCCCCCGGCCTCGGCCATGCGCGCCTTGCAGCAGGCCCCCGACTATCGCCCAGAGCTGGACCTGTTCGTCGTCGCGCCAAACGGGGAGTATGCCTCGTTCTGCACCATCTGGCTGGACGAGCGCAACCGCTACGCCAATTTCGAGCCGGTGGGAACCCACGCGGATTACCAACGGCTGGGCCTGGGCCGCGCCCTGTTGACCGAGGGGTTCCGGCGCATGGCCCGGTATGGGGCCACCCGCTCGTTCATGGATTCCGGCAACCCGTTCTATCGCAAGGTCGGCTTTCAGCCAACACCCTGGACGTATTACCCTTGGATCAAGTATTTCCCGGCGTGAACCCACGCCGCCGCCAAGGAGAGCGCGCATGACCAACTATCGCCTGATCGAGCGGCCCGCTTTCTCGGTGATCGGCAAGAGCACCTGGATCGGCGGGCAAGACAACGCGCAATTTGGCCGCTTTTAGGAGCAATGCCAGGTCGAAGGGGTATTGCAAAAGCTAGGGCAGATCAGTGAGTGGCAGCCCGGCGCGCAAACTGGCGGCGTTACGCTGGGCATCTCTCGCGTGGAACGCAACCCGGCCAATCGCGCATTCGACTATATGATCGCCGTCGAGGTGCCAGAGGGCACGCCGTCCGTTGCCGGGCTGGAAACCTATAACGTACCGGCGGCGCGCTGGGCAGTCTTTGAATGCCGGGGAGCAGTGCCCGATGCCATCGTGGCCGCCGAGATGTACGCCTTTATGGAGTGGCTACCCTCGTCGGGATATGCCCACGCCGCCGCTCCAGAGATGGAGGTCTATTACCCCGGCGACCCAGGCCCTGACTATTACTGCGAGTTCTGGCTGCCAATCATCGGGATGTAGATAACCAAGCCGCCCGTTGAGCAAGGGCGACCTGGTTCATCGTGGTTGCAATGGCGCGCTGGCTCAGGAAGCGGGCAAGAGCGCCAGTTGCCACTTGCCCTGGACCTGTTGCAGAGAATCGGGGCCAGAAAGCACCAGCAGCACATCACCCGCTTGCAGGGGCAACCCCCCGTATGGAATCAGGAAATCGTCCCCCCTGGCGAGCAGGATGACCAGGAAATCGTCTGGCAGACCCAACTGGAATATCGCCCGACCGACGGCTGGCGAATTGGGGAACACTTGTAGCTCGGTAAGCTCCCCTTTCAAGCCGTTGCTGGGCGTGAATTCGATGGGGTACACGCGCTGCCGCCGTAGCGGGGCGGCGAGGCCCAGCCATTTTGCCACCAAGGGGATGGATGTGCCCTGCAACAGCACCGAAGTCGCCACGATAAAAAAGACGAGGTGAAAGATAAGGTCGGCTTCTGGTATGCCATAGAGGAAGGGAAAAGTCGCCAGGATGATCGGGGCAGCCCCCCGCAGCCCCACCCAGGCGATCAGTATTTTCTCCCGCCACGGCATTTTGCTCGGTGCCAGCATGCCCAGCACAGCCACAGGGCGCGCCACAAACATCAACCAGAGGGAAATCAGTAGGCCGCTGCCCGCGATCGGGATCAGGCGCGACGGAAAGACAAACAGGCCCAGCGTCGTAAACATAGCCACCTGCATCAGCCAGCCCACGCCATCGTGAAAGCGCGTCAGGCTCTTTTTGTGGACGCATTCGCTGTTGCCCAGCACGATCCCGGCCACATAGAGGGCCAGGAATCCACTCCCTCCTATGATAGCGGTCGCTCCATACAGCAATATCGCCAGCGCCAGCGTCAGCACAGGATACAGCCCCTCGTAGCCCAGGTTCAGCTTGTTGACGAGAAACACCATGAGCCTGCCCATCAGATAGCCCATAATAGCGCCCAAACCCATTTGTTGCAGGAACAGGCTGAGCAAAGACGTAAGCGGCAGGTCGGGCTGGGTGAGCAGGCGAAGCATGCCGATAGTGAGGAGCATTGCCATCGGGTCATTGCTGCCGGATTCGAGCTCCAGCAGAGGCTTGAGGTTGCCCTTCAGGTTGACGCCCTTGGAGCGCAATATGGCGAACACGGCGGCTGCGTCGGTGGAAGAGACAATGGAGCCGAGCAATAGCCCATCGCGCCAGGGCAGCCCCAGCAGCGCGCTCGCAAACAGGCCGAGCAGCACGGCCGTCAGGAATACCCCGATGGTTGCCAGCGGCCAACTCACCTTGGCTACGGGGCGGGCGCTTTTCCAGTCGGTGCTTACCCCGCCGGAAAAAAGGATCAGGGACAGGGCAAGCACGCCCGCCGCCTGGGCTATGCCGGGATCATCGAACTGGATGCCCCCTGGCCCCTCTGATCCGGCCAACATGCCCAGGATGAGAAAGAGCAGCAGCGCCGGGATGCCAAAGCGATCCGATATCTTGCTGGTGAGCACGCCGATCAGGAGCAACAGCCCGGCGCTAATGAGGATAGTCTCGATCATGGCGCCTCCGAATTGGTTTTGATGGCTCGGTGGACGCATGAAGCGGCGGTGGTATGCTCGACCGCGCAATTCAGATGTACGCCAACCGGAGGAGATACTGTCTTGATTGTACAAGAGAACAGGGATCGGGGCAAGGAACGCTGCGGACTTGCTAACAGTGTTGCCTGGGGACGGGGTCGCCCATTTCCCGCTTGATCTGGATATACCTGGCGGCCCACTGCTCGTTCAGAGCATCCGCCTGCCGCAGCAACCTGCGCTCGCCCAAGCTCATGTTCGCCGGGCGCGAGATGTTCAAATAATCGAGGATATCCAGGGCCGTCTGCTCGTAGGCATCCACGAGGTCCTCATAGACCACCCGGAACGGTTCCACGCCGCACGCCTGAAGGAACTCGGCCCAGCCCGCTTCCCCCTGCAATACCAGCTTGTACAGGTTGTCTATAAAGGTGAAATCAAACGCGGGTTCCTGGGCGCGGACGGGAGCCTGCCCTTTGTGCCAGGCATAGACGCCGGTCAGCGCGGCTTTGGCCCACGAAACGGCCTGCGCGACCTTGTTCCGCCGCACGATCCAGACGTATTGGGGCCGCGAGAACACCGCTGTCATTAGCTCCGGCGCTGTCAACCCCTCGTATTCGGGCAGCTCGCGCAGGTTGCGGAGCATGTAGGGAAAATAGTTCCACATGACCTTGGCGCCGAATACGCCGTTGGGGGTCGTGCCCAGCTCGAACACCTTGCCAAGAAACTGTTGGCGCGAGGCCACTTGATGGACCCTGGCCCAGTGGCCGCCCGCATCCTCCCACCGGCCCTGCTCTTCACAAAGGAAATATTCGTCGGGAATCCCGGCCAGGTGGGTGTTTTTCAACGCTTCGCACAGCAGCGAACTGCCGCTTCTCTGCACGGCACAAATGATATAGGCAAGGCGTGGCTTCATGCGCTGCAACCTCGGATTCGTTGGGTCAGCAAAGGGATATATCACCGGCCCTGAAATCACCATCCGCGATCAAGCGAAACGAACCCGGTCCGCTATTTAACAAAACTTTAATAACGTTCTCGCTATTAAAGTTTTTGGGATAAAATTTTAATAGTGCAAGTGGGCCAGCGAGTTGAACGTCACCAGTTTGGGCGCAGCCCATCCCTCGTGTTCTTGGACGACCAGCCGCGTCAGGCCGGTGGGGTCAATGCGCGTATGCACAAACACCAATGGCAGGGGCCAGTGCAGCAGGTAGCTCAGGGCGGTAACGATTACGCCGTGGTGGGCAAACAGCGCAATACGGGTAGGGAGCGGCGCCGTAACCCGGTAGAGATAGCCCTCTTTTTGCAGGCCATGGGAGGCGAGCAGCGCGTCCATGCCCTGCGCCACCCGCAGATATTGCTCGCGCCCCTCGGGCATCGCGCCCTGCGGCTCCAACCAGTCCTCATAGCCGGGCAGCGTGTCGCCGCCAAGGAACAACTGCCCCGGCGCGTTCCACAGGTACAGCTCTTCGCGCTTGATGCCCACCTCGCGCAACCATTCCAGCGTCACGGGCGTCATCCCCTTGGCCTGCGCGGTGTAGGCACACGTGTCGCAGGCGCGACCCAGGGGGCTTTGGTAGAGAGCATCCAGGGGCGTATCGGCCAAAAAGCGGGCCAGGCGCGCCGCCTCGTCGTGCCCTTTGGGGGTCAATGTATCGTTGGCGTAATCGGGGTTTCCGTGGCGAATTAGCAGTATTTCCATGATGTGATCCTCGATGTGGTGGATAAGTCTGGCCTGTTGCCCCATCATCTCTGTTCGACGATGCAGGGAACCACGCTCTATTGTACCATGTCGCTGGCACTCTGGGAAGCCGACCCCGGCGCTTTCGCAAGCCATTTACACCGATTTGTGTTACAATCGAGTCGCACTTTTGCCTCAAAGGAGGACAATGGCAGATTTCGTCGTAGGATGGGTGCAGAGCCTCTTGGAAGGGCTGCGCGAGCATGTAGACGAGCAAACGCGGGCCCGAGTGCTCGCGCACTGTAGTCATGCCTGCACGGCCCCGTGGGCCGACCAGGCGCGAGAGATTCGCCAGCGCATCCCCGGCGCTGATATGCCCACGCTGTTGACGGCGTTCTGCGCTGTGCTTCCCGGCGGCGGGCCGCATGTGCAGGTAGAGGAAAACACGATTTTCTGGAGCTTTGCGCCCGACTCTTGCCCGTGCCCCATCGGCCAGCTCACGGGAAACCCCCAAGTCTGCCTGTGCGGGAAAAGCCACGTCCAGGGGATGCTGGAAGCCCTGCTGGGCAGGCCCGTCACTGTGCAACTGATTCGCTCACGCCTGCGCGGCGACGGGGAGTGCGCGTATATCATCCGTTAGCAGACGGATACCGCGAGCGGACGCTTGCCCGCCTGAGTGAACGGGCGTATAACGCCGATAGAACCAGTCGGATGCATTAGCCTTGAGCAGTAAGGGAGGCTGGCATGGATAGCAGCGCGAACGACGCGCAACCGGTTCGCCCTACCGGAATGCGCCCTTTTTTCGTCGTGTGGGCAGGACAGGCTTGCTCTCTGCTGGGCAGCCAGTTGG